>JABCPD020000001.1 GCA_013333295.2 candidate division SR1 bacterium
CTCTATGAGAATATGAAATTAGTTATACTAAAAACCATTCAAAAAACTGAACTTTCCTTAGTATTACAGTAGGTATTGGATGAGTCCCCTATACGATATTTCAGTACTTAGAATATAAGAAAAGTAAACAAGTTTTTCTAAAAAGCGTATGAAGTTTTACACTTTACTCAACCTATTTCAGATTACTAGAAAAACAGTTAATTACTGGAGACTTCTTCCTCCGCTTTCTTTGAGATGAATATAAAACCCTAGTTAACTTCCCTATTTCAAGAATAGACTATAAGATTGATTTCTTCTTTAATAAACCCACAAACTTCCCAGAAAAAACAGAGTTAATTGAAACAAGAAAAGATAGTAAGAGCGAGTTTTATACTATGCAGACACCAAAAAAGCGAGAAGAGAAGTATAATAAAATTATTACTAATGCCACATACTACAAATGAAATATCATTACCTGATGGAATATTGGAAACAAAACAAACAAATCAATCTTCCTTAGAATGTATGAAAAAATTATAGACTCTATCACTAAAAACAAAATAAAATTATATGATGATTATTTACAATATGAAAATGTATTTAGATTAGAAGGCGAATTTAGAACAAAATTCAACAAATATGAAAAAGAAAATTTACAAAAAGGAGATAAACCGCTCCCCTATACTTATTGATCTCTTGAATGATTAAAAGAAAAATGCAGAGACTATTACTGACTTAGTTGATTAAAAAAAGGAGCTAAAGTATATCAGTATAAAGAGAACAAAAAAGTCGAGAGATATTGAATTAGAAATTTTAATGATTTCTGATGAAGGGCATGTAAAATAGCATTACAAGGGTTAAATCCATTTATTATTATCTTCAATCAATTCTCAAAAAGGGAAAAACTCAGACAACAAATCTCTAAAGAACTTTTAAAAACTCTACTTATTGACTTCAACCACAAAACCTCTCTTTTACCCCTCAAACAAAAACAAATATGAAAATATACAACAAAAAACAAGAGAACAAGTTTTATTACTTCTTACTCAAGAAAATCCTGGTATTCTGAGAGCTGAACTAGAGAAATTTATAGATCAAATATGTATTCTCTCGTTATATCTTATAAAAAAATTCTTTTACAATAAATCAATTTAATCTAATCTTTGAAAAAATGAGCAATTTTGATGGAAAAAAATGTGTAATTTATACTAGAGTTTCCTCAAAGACACAAATCCAACAGGGAAACTGACTACAATCTCAAGAGACACTTTGTAAAGAATGGGCAAAAAGGCATAATGTAGAGGTTGTTCAATGTTTCTCTGATGGAGGGATTTCTGGTAAATTTGATTCTAGAGAAGGTCTAGATACTATGATAGATTTTCTCATAAGTCAAAATCATTTTTTCATAAATATTGATTTTGTTTTAGCTGATGATTTAGACAGGATCAGTAGAGATGTAGCAGGATGGATCAACATTAAAAATAAAATTGAAAAAGAATGAAAAGCCTGAATACAAACAGTGAAACAAACTATTTCAAATTCCGCTGAATGAATATTCAATCAAAACATTATTATGGCAGTCAAGCAATATGAAAGAGAAAACAATGCAAGAAGAGTAAAAGATAGAAAAAGATGAAGAATGCTTGATTGATATTGGGTATTTCCTGCTCCTAGTGGCTATCAATATGAGTGAAAATGAGCATTAAAACAATTAGTTCCTAATAGTGATTCTAAATACATTCAAAATGCTCTTGAACTTTATGCAAATTGATGATTTAAAAATGATACAGAATTCTGATATTACTTAAACGATCAAATGCCTCATTTTGCAGTAAAAACAGCTGAAAAACTTTTAACCGAAGAAAGACTCCTTTTTTATGCAGGATTAATTACTTATCCTAAATACTGAATAGATAGTATACAGTGAAAACATCAGCCGATTATATCAGTTGATACCGTTATAAAAATTCAAAATAGAAAAGGTAAAAAAGTTTTCTATAAAACAGCCTCTAAAGAAGATATCAATGAAAATTTACCATTAAGGCACTACTTGATATGCCCAGAATGTAAAAAGGCATATAGTTGATGACCTTCATATAACAAAAATCACAATATTTACTATTATTACAGGTGTATTAATCCAAAATGTAGAAATAATACATCGTTAAATGCCAGATTAGTTCATCATGATTTTTGAGAAATACTAAAAAATTTAACAATAAAAGAATCCGCATTAACATGCTTTAAAATCATTTTAGAAGAACTTTTTAATTCCGAAAAGAAGTTCCTTATCAGTAAGAATAATCAAAATCAATCTGAAATACAGGAAATAGATGAACAAATAAACAAACTTGAAACAAGTATTTCTAATAGCCAAGACAACCTATTCCAAGAAATATATCAAAAGAAAATTATCGAACTCCGTCAAAGAAAAAATCTTCTTCTAAAAAATAGAAGTACAGATCTTTCCTATCAAAAAAATGAATTAAATAGTATGCTAGACTTTGTTTTACCTATTTTAAAAAGTCCATATAAACTGCGATCCAGTAACGACCCAGAAATAATGCAGATCGTTCCTGGTGTTGTATTAAATACCACTTTTCTCTATTCAAAAAAAGTCGCTTTTACAACACCCAAAGATGCCAGTATCTATGCGACTTTTAACGCTATTTTTTGATCAAAATCTCCTTCTTTGGAGGTGCGGAGAATTGAACTCCGGTCTAAAAGGCATAATGCTCGAACTCTACCATTATAGTCAGCTTTTTAACCTGATTTTTTAGCCTTGCAGAGAGAGGGAGAAGACGAAAAGCAACAAACGCTATTCTTCAATTTGATCAATGCAAGGTTTGGGTTTCCTGCTCAAATCGGCCTTGCTCCTAGCAGGAGTCAGTAGCAAGGTTAGTTACTGGCTTGAAAGCTTAAGCGTAAGCTTTAACAAGTTCAGCTCTCGCAAGGAGAGATTTTGCTGAGTTAGCATTTTTTGTTTGATCGAGTTTATGCTCTGCGATCATCGAGCAATGGCTATCGAGGATTACGGATTCCTTCTATCAAATCCAAAGTCACCCCCATCTCTTTCATTATACCAAAAAAAAACTGAAAATCAAGAAAAATCTGACTCCCGAGGACGAAAGTCAGACTTTTTTCTGGTTTCATACATTTAGAAACCAATAGACATTACTTCTCTGGAAAGCAGAGAGCGATTATCTCTCTGGGAACCAGAGTGCAATTTCTTGGGCAGCTTCTTCAGCATTTGCTGAAGCATGCACAACATTTTCGATTGGTAGGTTGGGATCATGACGACCAAAGTCATGTCTGATCGTCCCCTCTACCGCCTCCCAAGGGCGCGTTGCTCCAGCAAGCGATCTGGTTACATCTACGACATTCTTCCCAGACAAAATGAGAGGAACGATAGCTCCTGACTTCATAAAGTCAACCACTTCGTTGAAGATCGTTTCTGCCTTTTCGGGCTTTGCTTCCTTAAGTCTAGTAAGCAGTTTACCAATTCCCTCATAATGAGCAGTCAATTGCTCATCACTTGCATGCATTAATTGCATAGCTTCTACCTTAAAGCCAGCCTTTTCAAAACGAGCTAGTACTTCTCCCATATGCCTATTGCGAACACAATCAGGCTTTAGGATAACAAGAGTCTTTTGTTGCATAATTTTTTTAATTTAATAAATAAATATTTGTATCACACTCATCTTATATCAAAAAAACCACTAAAGTCAATAGAAATGCTTTTTTGTTTTTTTTATTGCTTTTTGTGGTGATTTCGTTATGCTAAGCTTGTATTTTAGTTTTTATTATTATGAAAAAGATGAAAATTCTGATCCTTAATGCTGGTAGTTCCTCCCTCAAGTATCAAATGTTTGATATGGAGAACAACGAAGTTTTGTGCTCTGGACTCGTAGAAAGAGTAGGAATTGACGGTGGGAAAATTACTCACAAAACCAAAAACGGAGACAAACACCCATTTGAACTTGACTTGCCAAATCATGAGGTAGCTTTGCATAAGGTATTGGACATCTTGGTGAATCCTGAATTTGGAGCAGTAAAGAGTCTTGATGAAATCAATGCTGTAGGACATAGAGTTGTACATGGAGGAGAAAAATTTGCTCACTCTACATTGATTACGCCAGAAGTAAAAAAAGTTCTTCATGAACTTGTAGAACTTGCTCCATTGCACAATCCTGCAAATATTATGGGAATCGAAGCATGTGAAAAAGTTTTGCCAGGAGTACCAAATGTAGCCGTATTTGATACAGCTTTTCATCAGACTATGAAACCAGATCACTTCCTCTACCCTCTTCCTTACGAATGGTATGAAAACTACAAAGTAAGAAGATATGGATTCCATGGAACTTCACATAGATATGTATCAGAAAGACTTGCTGAAATCACAGGAAGAAACGACCTCAAAATCATTACTTGTCATGTAGGGAATGGAGCATCTATCACAGCTGTAGACTCAGGAAAGGTTATTGAAACTTCTATGGGACTTACTCCACTTGAGGGGCTTATGATGGGAACAAGATGTGGAGATATTGACCCAGCTATTGTACCTTTTATGATGAAAAAAGAAAACCTCACTCCAGATCAGATTGATACTATTATGAACAAAAAATCAGGAGTACTTGGAGTTTCTCAAATCTCAAGTGATCACAGAGATATCGAAGGTGGATACAACGAAGGAAAAGAAAGAGAAGTAACAGTAATGAATATGTATACCAATGCTATCCTTAAATATATTGGTAGCTATGTAGCTTTGCTCCAGGGGGTAGATGCAATCGTTTTCACTGCTGGAGTTCTTGAAAATTCAATGCTTCAAAGAAGACTTATTGCTAGTCAACTTGGTTGGCTCGGAGCTCACTTTGATGAAAGTCTCAACAACTTTAGAGGAGAAGAAAAAGCAATCACTACTCCAGATTCTAAGGTTCAAATCTGGGTAATCCCAACAAATGAAGAACTTATGATCGCAAAAGATACTTACGAACTTGTAAAATAAGTTTAAAAAAGAATAAAAAATCTGACTCGAGAGTGGATTTATCCTCAGGAGTCGGATTTTTGTAATACTATATTTTCTAGGTAAAATAAAAAAAATCAATATCTTGACTTTTTATGTTATTTTTATACATTATGTCAATGTAAACACAAATATTCACCTACAAATAACTCTTATGAAAGGGAAAAAGACCAGGTTTATATCCGCAAGATATAGCTCCTACAAGTATCCAGAACTCGAAAGTGATCCCGAGTTTGCTCGCAGATTAGGAATGGAGGTAAAAACCTCTTTTATTCTTCTCTGAAATTGTAGAGGATTTTGATCTGCATATCTCACCTAATGCAATACGAGGAAGAATCGAAATCATTGAATGGAGGATATTCAAATATCTACCCAGCCATACTCCAGACTCTTATTTTCATATGAGAGAGGAAAATAACTTTGCATACGGCCTCAATGGTGGGAATGCATATCAGTTAAAGCCAGAGTTGTATAAGCTTTTATCTACTTTAGATACTCAGCTTCGTTGGATAAAGTTTTGTCCAGCTCCGAGATCTTTCAAAGACCGCTGGATTTCAGAGCTCAATGAGGCGCTTAAGCAGATCGTTGATCTAGCAAAACAGTATCGAGGGGATACCTTATATATCCCTTAATTACAAAAGACTCAAGGAGTTCCTTGGGTCTTTTTTCTTGCTTTTGACTCTCAAATCCATACTATAAAAGGCAAACTGGAATGCAAAATATCCAGCTCTTTTGTTGGCAAAAAAGATCAAAAAATATCATTTTGCCTTGTTCGATTTTGTAAACAAAATTAAAAATCTGACTTTTGTTGCTTTTTTAACCTTATTATCTCAATAGTATGTTAGATAAATATCAAGCTTCGTCTCTAGAATCTCGCTGGGCAAAGACTTGGGAAGAAAAGGGCTATTTTTGAGCTACTCTTGATCCCCAAAAGCCTAATTATAGTATTGTAGTTCCTCCACCAAATGTGACAGGAATTTTGCACATGGGACATGTCCTCGATGCGAGTATTCAGGATGTCTTGATCAGACGAAAGAGAATGTCTGGATACAATACGCTTTGGCAGCCAGGAACTGATCATGCTGGTATCGCAACCCAAAATAAAGTGGAAAGAGCTCTTGCAGAAGAAGGGAAGAGGAAAGAAGACATAGGAAGAGAGGCTTTCATTGCAAAAACTCGAGAGCGAAAAGAAAAATACGGAGGAATCATCACCACCCAACAAAGAAAACTCGGTGCCTCACTCGACTGGGAGAGAGAAAGATTTACTATGGATGAGGGGCTTTCTGAAGCAGTGAAAAAGCACTTTGTAGACCTCTACAATGATGGACTCATCTATCAAGGAGAATATATGGTCAATCGATGTCCTCGCTGTGGAACTGCACTTGCTGATGATGAAGTAGAGATGCTCGATAAGGAGTGAAACTTCCGAGAAATCAAATATCCAATTGTCTGAACTGATGAGAGCCTTATCCTTGCTACAACGAGGCCTGAAACACTCCTTGGAGATACTGGAGTCGCAGTTCATCCGGATGATAGCAGATATCAGCATCTCATCGGCAAAAAGGTTATTGTTCCTTTGACAGGAAGAGAAGTGCCTATCGTAGCTGATAGCTATGTAGAAATGGATTTTGGAACTGGAGTGGTAAAAATGACTCCAGCTCACGATCCTAACGATTTTGAAGTAGGAAAAAGAACCTGACTTGATCTTTTGGTTGTTCTTACTCCAGATGCTAAAATCAATGAGAACGGAGGGAAATATGCAGGACTTGATCGTTTTGAAGCAAGAAAGCAAATCGTAGCTGACCTAGAAGCACAAGGGTACCTGGTAAAAGTAAGAAAACATAATCATGCAGTAGGACACTGCTATAGATGTAATACTGTGATTGAACCAAGAGTTTCTCGCCAATGGTTTGTAAAAATGGCTCCTCTTGCAGCTCCTGCTCTAGAAGCCGTAAAATCAGGGAAAATCACCATTCAACCAAAAAGATGGGAGAAAGTATATTACAACTGGCTTGAGAATATTAGAGACTGGTGTATCTCTAGACAAATCCGATGGGGACATAGAATCCCAGCTTGGTACGGACCAGATCAGAAGGTTTTTGTAGCAAAGAGTGAAACTGAAGCAAAAAGTCAGGCTTTAGCCTTTTATGGACATGAAGTTGAGCTAACTCAGGAAACTGATGTGCTTGATACTTGGTTTTCATCTGCGCTTTGGCCGTTCTCTACTATGGGTTGGCCTGAAAAAACTGAGCTTTTGGAGCGTTTTTATCCAACTTCTACGCTTGTAACTGGGGCAGATATTATCTTTTTCCGAGTAGCGAGAATGGTGATGATGGGAATTTACCAGATGAAGGAAGTTCCTTTCCATGATGTGCTTTTCCATGGAATCGTGAGAGATGATCTTGGTCGTAAAATGTCTAAATCTCTAGGGAACTCCCCTGATCCCCTCAAACTTATCGATGAGTATGGAGCTGATGCGATCAGATTTACGATGATTTACAATACTTCTGCTGGGCAAGATGTTCATTTCAGCGAGAAACTTCTTGAAATGGGAAGAAACTTTGCCAACAAAGTACGAAATGCAACCAACTTTGTACTCATGAACCTAGAAGGATTTGATGCAAAAAAAGTAAATAAAGCTGACCTTGATTTTGAACTCGTAGATCAGTGGATTTATTCAAGACTTCATGAAACTATTGATCAAGTCAATAAAAACCTAGATACCTACACCCTTGATGAAGCTGCAAAAGCCGTGTATGAGTTTATCAGAGGAGATTTCTGTGATTGGTATGTGGAGATGGCTAAGGTTCGTCTCTATGCTAATGAAGACCTCAGATCCAAAACTACCGCTCAACGAGTCCTTAGAGATGTACTTGAAAGTGCACTCAAGCTCTTGCATCCATTTATGCCGTTTATCACTGAGGAGCTTTGGCAACATATCAAGCTTGAGGGAGAAACTATTATGCTTGCGGACTTTCCAAAAGCAGATCACCCCCTTATTTCTTCAGAGGTAGATGGTGCAATGAGCTATATCCAAGAAGTAATCACTGCACTGAGAAATATCAGAGCAGAAGCAGGAGTTGCTCCATCAAAGGAAGTCTCTGCACTGATCAAAACAGCATCTGAGTCAGAATTATCTATCCTTTCTGAAAATAAGGCATTCTTGATGAAGCTTGCAAAGCTCTCTTCTCTTGAGTTTGGAAAAGAGCTCCAAAAGCCTGATCTCTCTGGATTTAGAGTCGTTGGACATTCAGAAATCATTGTTCCATTGCTTGGACTCTTGGATATTGGAGCTGAAAGCAAAAAAATCCTCGATCAAATTGCAAAACTTGAACAAGGGCTTGCAAACACCAATGCAAAACTCAGCAATGAAACCTTTGTATCCAAGGCACCAGCTGCGGTTATTGAAAGAGAAAAAGCAAATCTTGCTGATTATCAACAAAAAATTGAGAAACTTCAAGCAAATCTTGCTTTGCTCAAAGGAAGTAAATAATAAAAAGAGAGTCTTAAGAAAAGGCTCTTTTTTTTGTTAGCAACTTGTTTGTGTATAAGATAAAAATCTTTTTAAAAAAGAAAAAAAATCTGACTCTAGGGGTTAAACCAAGTCTGAAGTCAGGTTTTTTTTCTATAACAGCTGGATATACTTTCTTTAACCTATCCAAAATGACTTGTAATTGTGGATCATTTATTTTAAACTGATTCCCTAATGATATTAAATAATTGATATTTTTATAATATTCAACCATACTATCTTTTTGTAACTTAAAAAAAGCTAACATCTTTTTAACATCATTTGAGCCATATTTAAAGAATTAATATCCCGATCTCTGATCTTCTCATTAGTTTCCTTTGATACCTACTTGGTCAACTGTACCATAACCTCAATAATCTCTGGAACATCATTAAATCTTATCCCATAAAAATCCGGATGAGAAAATTGATCATAGGAAGAATTTGAAGAAGGAATCGTAATCGCAAAAAAAGTACCCCTATCAAGCCAGCAATCAGCCAAATAATAGGATTATTTTTTTGTACTCTTCTTGTACCTAGAGTCATTTCTCGAGCATTTGGAGTTGGCCCAAAGAGTTCCCAAAGATTTCGAAATCATAGCCCAATGAGCCCTCCAATTATAATCAAAACAACTCATGGTCATGCTAGTAGTTTCTCAATATCTCCTCCGAATCCCCATATCAAAGTAATCAGTCAAAGAGACACCAAGCAGAAAGAATAAAATATTGGTTGATATACAAATAGTCTCCATAAACTTTTACTTGAACATGGAGCTAGCTTTTTCCCTTGTTCATCTTGAAGCTCAATTCCTGTGATCAGATATCAGAGCGTCGTTCCCTCGGCAAGCACCAAGGTAACATTTACTACAGCTCAAATAATTGTTAATAAGAAAAAATAATCCAAATTTGATGCCCAAAATCTCATCCATCTATTTGCCAACTTAAGTTCTGAAACTGGCTGTTCAGTGAGTAATTCCTCGTTTCTTATCACAGGGGATCTATTTGAAGAATCTAAATGGCAAGATTGATCACTACAATATTGATCAGCTTTTTTTCCTTCTTTTAGTCTCCATTTTTCATATGCTTCTCTGTCTTGGGAATAATCTCTACCCGAATCCCCCATCTCAAGTGGCATAAAAGGAACACTACCCATTTCATCTTCTTGATTATCCTCTCACCAGTCTCTTAGAAATTCTTGTACCGCTTTTCTCTCCTTTTGTTTTTTCCAAGAAGAACGGATAAAGTTAATCTCTGCTGCTTTTTCTTCTGATCGCTCAAATTCTGCATCATCTTCCCACTGCTCCTCAGGTTGTCGAAATTGAGTATTTTGATGTATTTTTCATGGTTGCTGATCTTGAGCAAAATTCTTAAAACTGACTTCATTATTAGGTTCTGAGTTTTTGAGATCAGGTGTTTTTGATGTAGAATTAGAGACAAGTTTGTCATCTCCTCACTTTTTTCCACTCTCGCTTAGCCCTAATGTTGCATCATAAATATTTGTTGTTTCAATAAGCTTGAGGAAACAGTCCTTAGTAGCTCTGATATCTGCCATTGCATCGTGGGCTCAGTCAAAAGGAACTCCAAACAAATAGGTATGAAGTTCTTGTAGTTTTGGTCGTTTATTGTTCTTGATAGTAGGAATGAGTCAGGTGCAAGGCAGCATCGTATCAATCCATTTTATCTTAGATGGATCAAAAGGGCAATAGTTTCCTCTTGCCTCTCAGATGATCATATTTTTGTCAAACTCTACATTATGACCGATGACAAAGTCAGCTTTTAACATATATTCCAAAAAATCCTCGATATAATAACTCATCTGACGATAACCAACAAGATCCTCTTTATAAATTCCATGCACTTTACTCGCTCAGATCGGAATCTGGACACTATCTGGGATATTGATATATTGGTTAATCACAGCAAGTTCTCTAAATTCTTGCGTATCAAGATTATACTCTCCAAAAATCCCACCGAACTGGATAACATAATCTTTTTGTGGGTCGATACCTG
The DNA here is from genome assembly GCA_013333295.2 of candidate division SR1 bacterium. Taxonomy (GTDB): domain Bacteria; phylum Patescibacteriota; class Gracilibacteria; order Absconditabacterales; family Absconditicoccaceae; genus HOT-345. The sequence goes on from JABCPD020000001.1 coordinate 10,522, forward strand.
TAGCTTCAGTATCAAAAAAGAAAAGTTTAAAAATATTTTTTTGTTTATCTCTTTTAGAGCCTTCTGGCTTTTGAGCGTTTATTCTCTCCATATTTTGAAGGGGCAAAAATAAATACGATCACATCGTATATATTCGTATGTCAAAAGTCAATAAAAAATACTTCCCCAAAAAATAAAAAAACTGCCTCCAAAGGTCAAACCAAGTCTGAAGTCAGGATTTTTATTTTTTAAAATTAGTTATTTGTTTGATCTTGGTCATTGAATCCGTGCATTGTTCTATAGTTCTCACCTACAGGCAAGAGTCTACCAATAATCACGTTTGACTTAAGATCTGAAAGCGTATCAATAGATCCTCTAAGAGAAGCTCCTACCATTACTCTGATAGTTTCCTGGAATGATGCAGCAGAAAGCCAAGAATCACTCTCCTTTGCAATTGTTGTCAATCCTAGAGCAACTCTCTTTCCTTGGGCAAGTCTCTTTCCTTGAGCCTCAAGTTGAGCATTTACTTTGATATACTCTTCATACTTTACATAAGTACCAGGGATAAAGCTTGAATCTCCTCCATCTTCAATAAAGACCTTTGAGAAGAGCTGCTTTACCACTACTTCGATATGCTTATCATTAAGGTCTTGTCCCTGAGATGCGTACACTCTCTTGGACTCACTAATGATATATCTCTGAGCCTGAAGATCTCCTACGATGTTTTTATATTCCATCACATCAAGAGCTCCAGTAGTCAAGATTTCACCTTTGTAAACTCTAGCTCCTACCTTAGTCTTCTTTGGTGTAAGACCAACGAGTGATTTAGTAAAGATTTCCTCTACTCCAATAGTGATAAAATCTTCATTGATATCAAGCACCTTACCTGCCTCTTTGATCTTAAGTTTTGAAGATCCTTTTGCTGCATAAGATGCTCCCTTAGCAAGAAGTTCACCTGGTTTTACTGTTACGGTATATCCTTCTTTTACAAGGTATGATCTTTTCTGAACCTCTCCAGTAAGTCTAATCTTTCCAAACTTTCCTCCTTCTGGAGTTTCCTCAAATGAGATCACACCGTCAAATGGAGCTACGATGGCTGGATTCTTTGGAGGTCTTACTTCAAAGAGCTGCTTAACTCTATCAATACCTGAAGCTTCTGCTGCTCCGGCAACTCCACCATCGTGGAAAGTATCAAGGGTAAGCTGAGTTGAAGGTTCTCCAATAGACTGAGCGGCAATCACTCCTACAGGAACTCAAACTTCTACCATATTTCTTGTAGCAAGGTCCATTCCATAACACTTCTGGCAGACACCAGAGATACAATGACAAGTAAGTGGACTTCTTACTTGATAGTAGAGATTTTTGAAGTTTCAATCAGGCTTAAAGCTGATTTATTGATCATTTCTCCTGCGCGAAGGATCTTTACTCCATTTTCATCAATAACATCTTCAGCAACAGTTCTACCATAGATGAGAGATGCAAATTTTTCTCCCTTGAGTTCAGCTTCTTCTCTAGAGTAGATGATATATTCACTAGATCCACAGTCCACTTCTCTAACAATAAGTTCTTGAGACGCATCACAGAGTTTTCTAGTAAGGTATCCTGATTCAGCAGTTCTAAGGGCAGTATCGGCTTTACCTTTACGTCCAGAGTGGGCTGAAATAAAGTATTCAATAGGCTTAAGTCCTTCTACAAATGATGATTTGATAGGAAGTTCGATAATTTCTCCTTTTGGATTTACCACGAGCCCCTTCATACCTGAGATCTGTGTAAGGTGAGGCTGAGAACCTCTCGCCCCAGAGTCAATCATAGTATAGAGATTATTACCAGCACCGATGATTGATTTCAGATTTTTTTCTACTGATTTTTTTACATCAGTCCAGATCTTTACTACGAGTCTATGCTTTTCTTCTTCTGAGAAGAATCCTTTGTAATAGTACTTGAGCACCTCATTATTGTCAAGGTCTCCTGCCTTAAGAATATCTTCCTTCTCCTTTGGCACCTTCATGTCAAGGATATTGATAGAAGTAGCCGCAATAGTTGAGTATTTGAATCCGTAATTTTTGATTGCATCGGCAACTTTTACGGTAGTTTGCATATCATATTTATCAAAGATATCAGAGAGAAGTCTCTTGAGATCCTTATTTCCCATCTTTCTATTTACATAAGGATAGTCCTCAGGCAAGATAGAATTGAAGATTACTCTACCAATAGTTGTTTGAATAGGTTGATTGTCCTCGAGAACTACGATTTTGTCTTTTAGAGTTACTTGCTTGTTATTGAAAGCATCAATTGCCTCTTGAAATGAAGCATATCTAGCAACTGGCAAAACTTTAGATTCCCATTCTTCTTCAGTATTATAGTCTGGATATTTCTCACTGAAAGTATCAGTAAGGAAGTAGATTCCAAGCACCATATCCTGTGAATGCGTAATCGTTGGATCTCCAGAACCTGGCTTGATAATATTTTTATCAGCTGCGATAAGTTCGCGTGCTTCTTTTTGTGCTTCATCTGAGATAGGAAGATGCACCGCCATCTGATCACCATCAAAGTCGGCGTTAAACGCAGGACATACTAGAGGATGAAGTCTGATAGTCTTACCAGGCATCAACTTGATTTTGAAGGCTTCGATTGAAAGTCTGTGAAGTGTTGGTGCACGGTTAAGCAAAACATATTTGTCCTTGATTACTTCTTCAAGGAACTTGAGTGCCATTGGATTTCCATCTTTGATCAGTTTCTCAGCCTGTTTTGGTGTATAAACGGTCTTTTTTCCGATAAGTTTTCCAATAATGAATGGAGTAAACATCTTTACTGCGATATAGATTGGCAAACCACATTCGTTAAGATTGAGGTCTGGACCTACAGTAATGATAGATCTTCCTGAGTAATCCACTCTCTTTCCGAGCAAATTCTTTCTGAAGACTCCTTCCTTTCCTGAAAGCATATCTGAGATAGATTTGAAGACTTTTACTCCAGAACCACCCTTTCCAGCTGGATTTTTTTCTCCAACCAAAAGATTATTGATAGACTCCTGAAGAAGTCTGATTTCATTCTTTTTTACGATATCTGGCATTCCAACTTGGATCATCTTCTTGAGTCTTGAGTTTCTCATCAATACTCTTCTATAGAAGAGGTTTACATCTGAAGATGCGAATCTTCCTCCATCAAGCTGAACCACAGGTCTAATATCAGGTGGAATCACAGGA
>JABCPD020000002.1 GCA_013333295.2 candidate division SR1 bacterium
AAATTGTAATGGATGCATACACACCAGCAAAAAACGAAGCTCAACAATATCAATACCTCCAGCTCAGCAATTTTTGAAATAATAAATATCAAAACGGGGAAAAGCAAGACTCAGATTATGATATTCTAGCTGATATTAATCAAGTTGGAAAAATATTTTTCAATGGATCTCAATGATTTAAAGATGCTCCAACAACAATCTTTTATCAAAGTCCTGACTTTACAACTTCTTCATCTATAGGAAACTCTAGTTCACAAATATGATCTTCTCAAAATAATCTTAATACTTCCAATCAACAAAACAATTCAATCCCATCTCAACCTAATAAAGAAAATAATTCATGAAAAAATCCTAACCTATGAGATGAAAATCCTAACGTAATGACAGACAATCAAAAAGAACCATCAACGACAGAAGATGAAGAAATCAATACACAAATCAATTCATCTACACCTACTCTTGCAAAAAATCAAAGCAATGAAACACTATTTGCAAACCAATGTCTTCCTCCTGGAGTTTCTAAATTTACAAAAACGATAAAAAAAACTGACTTAGATGCAGTTATCTGATCAAATTCTGATCTACAAAAAAACTCTCCAAATCTACAAAATTATACAACAGCGCAAAACGCCCTCAACAAAATTAACACCCTTCTTCTCCCAACCTCTAATCAAAATAATAAAGGCTCAAATCCTGACAGTCTAACCCCAGATGAACAAAAAGAACTTCAGAAAGACTTAGAAAAATGCACTAATAAATGTGAATCAAAAAACGCAAAAGGAAAATATGAACTTGATTTCGATGAAAGACAAGTATGTAAACTCCAGTGCCTATGTGGAGAACGAAGCTCCCCAGCTCTTGAAGAAAAAGCAGACTTTCCAATTCTTCAAGCAAATGCACTCAGGATCAGATTTTGTACTATTCCTGCAAAAGCAATTAATGTTAATACTAATACAAAAACCATCTATAGTATTGCTGAGGTCATCTCAGAAATCCTAAATCCTATAAGCAACCTAAATCTCTGAGGAAGACTAAGCACAAGACAAAAAAAATCTGAATTCCTTGATAGTGAATTCTCCCCTCAAAAATTGAGTAAAACAGTAGCATTCACTACCAATCTAGGAACAAAAAGCCCACCTCCCATTACCTCAGATGCCGATAAAAAAACTGAAAATCAAGCAATTTTTGATAGCATTAACTGACCTGCAGAGAAAAATAGCTACCTAATACTCAATCACCCTATTTCCAATATACAAAAACCTATAAAATGAGAAAACAAAAAAACAAAAGATAACTCAGACCAAAGCAATAATCCAGATAGCATTCTCATAAGAAATAACCAATCACATTTATTTATTCATCTTTCGGAGTTTCTATCTCTCCAACAAAATTTTCTCTCATCATTTCAAACAAGTTTAACTAATATCAACTCAACGCTTACCACACTAGAAAATAAGAAAAAATAAAAAAGCTAGGAATAAAACCTAGCTTTTACTATTATTCAGATTTTTGATCTATATTTCTAACTGGAGCCGTTAACTTTCCATCCTTGAAATACACATCAACCATTCTTGAATTTATTTTTTTCAAATACCCTATAGGATCAAGTAAGAAAGCATTGATTTGATCTACAGACTTCTCATTCAAGTCAAAAACCAACCTCTGAACAATGATAGGTTTCCTTACTTCTCCAAAATCTAAAGAAATCTGACTCAAACGATTTGTTGCAAGATCATACTGTCCAATGAAATCAATTTCCTTAATAGAGAAATATATCTTGATCACACCTCAAACAACGTTAACCTTCTTCGGTTTTTGTTTGAAGTATTTTACAAATGCATCATTAACAAGAATTTGCTCTTTCGCACCAAATCAAGAATCATTAGATTTTAACTCATAATTCCAAATTTTCTGAATAAATCAAAACGTAGTATCTCTATTTACAGCTTTTCGATCCAATTCAGACAAAATCTGCTGTTGCAATGTTTGATCTGAAATCTCAATACCTTTAAGGACATTATCTTTCAAAAGGAAACGATAATTCACTCCAGAGGCTGTATCAATAGATTTAATCATCAAAACCTCAGTTTTTCAACATTTTTTAACAGACTCCCCAAATTCTTTTTGAAGCATTGCGCACAAGTTAATCTCAAACTTTTGGTTAGCCTGAGCAATTTCTTGATTATCTTTTACCAATGAAAGCATCTTAAGAAAAGAATATTTATCGGTACTCAAAAGTGTATTTACATATTCTGTCAGATTTTTATCTTTTGGAATACTAATTTTAGTCACATACAAACTTGCACCATTAAAAGCCAGCTCTGCCTCAATTCTTAAATTTGTAACCTGATCTTCTCATCTAACCGTCAACACATCTCCACTCATAACAGAGGAGGTCAAAATAAACTGAACAGGAACATTTGCTCTAAATAATTGCTCAATATCAACCTTTTGCTCTATAAGTTCTTGAACATTTTGAGCAACTGAATCATCTTTCTTTGCAATTCCTTTAAAAAGACTATTCTTATCTCCATTCTCTATCTGCAAAAGCTTCGTTAATAGCTGATTTTTTTGTTCAATAGAGACCTTTGCATGATCATCTCTTAAATAAGGGAGTAATAAATTTTGATGATACCAATGAGAAAACTGTTTAGAAAAAGAATCTAAAAGCTGTGTATCTCTCTCCCCTTCCTTTAACAAAAGACTTGTCCAAAGATCCAAATATGAGGTCAAAATTGTTTCTACCTGTGCAGTTCATTTTATTTGTTTATACAACAACTGCTGAAGAGAAAAGAGCTTATATTGATTTAATCTCAAATCATTATAAAATTTACCATCAGATGTTCCTCACAAAAAACCATTATTGATTTCACCAAAATCCCTAACAAAAGAATACTCCTTAAAAGTTTCACGATCACAAGAGGCCATCATATCTGTTAAAGCAGAATTAACAGTTCATCAATAAGTTATATACTTAATAACGCCATTACAAAAAAGTTTTTTCTTTTCATGAGAATATCTTACCTTAGGATAGATCTGCGTCAAAACATCAAGTAGTGAATTATTCTCCTCTCCTATAGAAGTTGTATTTTCTGATACATTTGAAGTAGAAGGAACCTCCAAGACAAAAAAGTTTTCCAAAAACTTTGTCAACGCTGACTGACAAACAAAACTTCCTGCACTTTTAGTTTTCAAACAATCTAATCCAAAATAAGATACAACATTCTCTGTTAACAAGAATCTATCAAAAACCTTAGTTCTAAATGAAGTAAAGGATAATGGTTCCACCAATATTTCCTGAAAAAAAGATGAAAAATCTGAATTTTGATAGAGATCTCCTGAAAAAATCTGTCCAAAATTTGTAATTTTTTTTGTTTCTCCCCCAGCAATTCTCGGTAAAATAAATTTTCCTCCTACAGATAAAAGATTATCCTGACTTATAAATCAAGAATTCTCAGGTTTCACCATACCTCAAAATGCAATAAGATTAATTCCTGACTCTTGCCTCATAAAACTCTCATACTCATCTTTATTATTCAAATTTTGTTCTTTTATTCTCATGATATCTCCAAAATTAATAGATTCTTCAATAGAAAAGGCTTGAACAGAAAAAGAAAGCAACAATAAAAGAACAGAAATAATACCTCAAAAAACAAAAACTCAATACTGAAATAATAAACGATAAATCAGTAAATACCAACGAATAACCGCAAGCTGTTTTCTGTTAAGGAAGATTGATTCTTTCATAGAAAGACATGAAAAGATAAAGTCAATCTAATTATATTCATCTTCTATCAAAAAAACAAAAAAAATCTGACTTTTATGTCAGATTGATTTTATATTCAATAGTACTGAAAAGAGATAAAGTAGTGAACAAAGTGTATAAATTTTGAAT
>JABCPD020000003.1 GCA_013333295.2 candidate division SR1 bacterium
ATTCAAAATTTATACACTTTGTTCACTACTTTATCTCTTTTCAGTACTATTGAATATAAAATCAATCTGACATAAAAGTCAGATTTTTTTTGTTTTTTTATTTTGTTGTCTTAATAAAGAGTGCAAACCATATATGACTTTGTTTCTTTTTTTTGTATATGTAGCTATTGTTTATTGTTGTTTGCACTTATATATAATATATATAAAGTTTTATTAAAAATAAAAAAAAGTTAGATTTTTTTGTCACAGTTTATTTTTTGTTTCGTAGACAAGATTGCAAGGATGTAGTTTTAGTGGTTTAGTATGCATGCTTGTGGTAAGTTCTTGTCAAGAACGGATTGACAATGTTTGTCAAATTATCCTCAAAAAAGACTTGAATTTGCTATGAATATTACTAAACTACTGATTAAGTTGTCTATGTGGAGACATAGAAACGAATACTGGAGTATGGTATGTCCTGTTTTATGGAGTTTGGCAATCCTGCAATCAACTCATTGAGTTTGTTGAATTGGAGTGTTGGACAAGATAGACAACATGTTATATTATCTAGTACTACATTCATCGATGAGTAATCATCGGAAAAATCTTTTATCTTTATTTATACACACAGAATGAACGTTAAAAAGATGTTCGCAGCTTCAACTGGAGTGTTGATGCTTGCTACTCTCATTACACCTGCAGTAAACGGTGCTGCTAATTATGGTGCTGAGCTTACTGGTGCATATGAATACGCTTTCTCAAAGGGGATTACAACTATGTCTTCTATTGATAATGCTAATATGTACGGTGAAATTACTAGAGGTCAATTGGCTAAGATGATCTCTAACTGGGCTGAAAAAGAGCTTGGAACTAAGGTAGACGCTACTAAAGTTTGCTCTTTCACAGACGCTAATACAGCTGAAGGTGATTTGGCTGCATACCTTACTAAATCTTGCCAAATGGGATTGATGGGTCAAGGAATTGACGCATTCAGACCAAACTCTAAAGTAACTAGAGCTGAATTTGGTACAGTTCTTTCTAGAGCTTTGTGGGGAAATAAGTATGAAGGAGCTACTCCTTACTATGCTAATCACCTTCAAGCGTTGAAAGATGCTGGAATTATGACAAAGATCGAAACTCCATCTCAATTGGAGATCAGAGGATACGTTATGTTGATGCTTCAGAGATCAGCAACTGAATCTCTTATCAACAAAGTAACTACTGGAGAAAACAAAACAGACGTTAAGGCTGGTGATTTGAAAGTAACTGCTAATGCAGCTACAAATAGAAGAATCATCCAAGATGCTGTATCTGATCTTGATACTATTACTCTTGCAGCTAGTCAAGATGTTACTCTTGATAAGGTTGTTCTTGAAAGATATGGATATTCATCTAAAGATGATGTAGAAGCTGTTTGGCTCGAAAATTCTAAGGGTGAAAAGATTACTAACGATGGTCATGTTAACTCTAAGGATGAAGTATCTTTGAATATCAAGAGAGAATATAAAGCTGTTGGAAAGAAAGCTGACCTTACTATCGTAGTTAAGACAGCTAACAACACTGTAAATAAGACTATCGGATTCAAGGTAAAGGCTGTAGAATCTTCTGCTAAGAATCTTGATCTTTCTTCTTACACTCCATTCACTTATGATGTAGTTGTATATGATGGATCTAAGGTTACTGTTGAAATGAAGGGATCTAACAGATCTTACCACTATGCTGCAAACAAGATGTATGAAGTAGCTAGACTTCAAGTTAAGCCTACTAATGGAACTGTTGTAGTTAAGGGATTCTCTCTTAAGAATACTGGAAACTTGGCACTTGACAGATATCTTGATAAAGTAGAAGTAACTGTTGATGGAAAGGCTCTTTCTAATGTTTCTTACTCAGTAAATAGAGATAAGGACTTGGTTGTTTCTTTCGCTGATAGAGAAATTGAAATGAGAAAGAATGCTACTTTCGTAGTTAACGTTTCTTTCAAGACTCTTGATAGATACGGAGAAACTGTAACTCTTCTTCCTAGAGACGCTTCAGCTATCAATGCTGTAGAAGCAAAAACTCAAACAAGAGTAAGTATCCAAACTGTTCCAACAGCTGGAAAAACTTACACTTTCAACGGAAGCGAAGTTAGACTTACTAATGGAAAGAATATTACTTATGTAGATGCTGCTGCAGGATCTGATGATGTTGTTTTCGGATCAGGTACAGTTACTGTAAGTGATGTTGTTAATATGGGAAGATTCTCTTTGGTTGCTTCTCATCAAGGAATTGAAACATTGACTATGGTTGTAGGAAATGAATCATTTGACGCTGATAGAGCTGCTGATAAGGTAACATTTACTTTTAAGGACGTTGTTCTTGAAAAGAATGCTGCTGTAAGATTTGAAGCTGATCTTGCTGATGATGCAGTAAGAGGAACTACTATTGCATTCACTCCTTCTACTTTCGGAAGAAATCAATTTGCTAATGCTCAATACGATGAATCTAGAGAAGCTGTTGGAAACAATGTAATTGGTTCTATTACTCTTTCTTCTATCAAGGTTCAGGCCGCTAAGGGATCTCTCACTAGAAATAACTCTAGAGATGTAGAATTCGTAAATGGTCAAACTGCTGATAGAGTTGTATTTGAAGGAACTTATACAGCTCAAAAACAAGATGTGACTCTTAAGTCTGTAGTTATTAATGGAACTGCTCTTGACGCTAATGAAAACCTAGAATTCCACGTATACGTTGACGGAACTGAAGTTGGTTCTGAACAATTGAATGGAACTAGTGCTGAAATCTTTGTTAACGACGTTGTTGTTGCAAAAGGAAAGTCAGTTCCTGTAAAGGTTGTTGCTAATGGATACTTCGTAAAAGATGCTACTCATACAACAAATACTTATAACTACAATATTGAAGTTAAGGGAGAAGATAAGGATGGAAATGCTGCTGGTGTTGCTTCTGCTTCTTTCGTAACTATTAAGAATGTAGATACTGGATCAGTTACTGTTACTGATACTAACACAAATAGAAGTAATGTAGTATTGAAATCTTCTAACATTACTCTTGGTAAATTTGTTGTAAAATCAACAAATAAAGCATCTGAAACTAATCTTGAAAACTTCAAGTTCACTCTTAATGGAGGAACTATGACTGCTGATGATTACTCAGTTAGAGTAAACGGAACAGAAGCTACTGATGTTGCTGTTGCTGGAGGAGTTGTAACTGTTTCAAACTTGTCAGAAACTATTGGAGACAATGGTGTTGAAATTGAAATCGTTGCTAAGAAAGAACTTGCTGCTGCTGAATACAGCTTAACTCTTACTGAAGTTAACGGAACGCCTGTAAACAGAACAGTAAACAAGAAGGTAGTAGATGTATTGGTTAGAGTTGTTAAGATGGAAAACTTGAATGGAGATACTAGATATACTCTTGCTGTAGATGAATATGAATCTGGTAAGGTTGTAACTGATCTTGTATTCAAGTATAAGAATGCTGCTGGAACTGTTGTTTCAACTGATCCTAAGACTAATATCTCTAACGGAGAAACATTTACTCTTGCTGGAGATCCTGATTACAACTGGACTATTACTGAAGTAGAATATAAGGTAGATGGAGCTGTTCAAACTATTAAGAAGGCTGACTACGAAGACTACTTCGCAATTGATGGAACTGCTTTGAAGATCTTCAGATCTTAATTGTAGAACTTATCAATAAAGAAACACTCACGTATGTGGGTGTTTTTTTGATCAGAGAAAAAAGCTTGCAAACTCCCCTCCTTTTCTCTATACTAGAAACAAATTTATTCTTGATCATTAGTGATGAAAATCGGATTGATAGGTGCAACCAATGCTGGAAAGTCTACCCTCTTTAATCGTCTGATCGGACAGTTTAGAGCTATAGTGACTGATATCCACGGTACGACAATAGATATTCTCTCGCATACACTTGAGGTTGACAGACTTGGAAAGATTACTTTTTATGATAGTCCAGGACTAGGAGATTTTAGTGATGAACTTCCATTTATTGAAAAAATAGTCAAAAATTCAGACTTCCTTCTTTTTGTTATTGATGATAGTGTGGGGATTACTGCAAAAGATCAGCATATTTTGGATATTATTAGAGAGTATAGCATGCAGGACAAAACCCTCCTCGTAGTCAATAAATTGGATATCAAACGAAAAGTGAATGAAATAGACCTTGCTATTGCGGATTACTATGCGTTATGACTTGCTAAGGTTATTGGAATCAGTGCAAAGAAGGAGAGAAATCTTGCAGAGTTGGAAGATGAGATAGCGCAGTTCTATACTGAGCGAAAAAAAACGCATTCTGATGATCCACACACTGAGACGCCATCACACAATGGAATCTGACTTGCTATTGTAGGAAAACCAAATACAGGAAAGTCTACCCTTCTCAATACGCTTGTAGGGAAAGAATTGGCTAAAGTAGAAGATAAACTTTGAACAACGAGAGATTATGTTGTAGGAGAGTTTAAGTCTCAAGGAAAGCGATATACCGTTTATGATACTGCAGGAATTAGAAAGAAAGGAAAAACTCATGGAATAGAAAAAATTGCCTACGATAAAACCTATGCAATGCTTGAATATACCAGGCCGGTTGTGCTTTTTATGATTGACTGTACGCAGGGGATTACCCATAGAGATTTAACCTTGTTGGAAGAGGTTTCTCGTTTGGGATTGCCAATGATTTTTTGTCTCAATAAGGCAGATCTTGTGAAGCCAGAGGCAATCAATGCTATGGTCAAAGGAGCTCAGTCTTACCTTGATTTTGCAAAGCATATTCCTATTGTGCCAATCTCAGCTCTGAATGGAGATGGGCTCAAAAATCTCTTTAAAATGGTTGCAATTTTGCAAGCTGAGAATCAGAAAAGAATCTGAACCAATGAACTCAATAAAGTCCTTGGTCAGGATCAAATGACTAAACCTCCTCGTTTTTCTAAAAATAAGGTTTGTAAAATTCTCTATGCTACGCAGATAGCTGTTGATGCTCCTACTTTTATGGTCTTTGTTAATCATAAATCTAGAGCCAATTTTGCATTCAAAAAGTGGATTGAAAATGCATTGAGAAGAAATTTTTGATTTATCGGAGTTCCTCTTGTGATTAAATTCCGTGAGAGAGGAGAAGGACAGGAAGACCGCTCTGCTCCAGGAGTTTCTCTAAAATCCCTTCGTAAGGAACAAGATGCTCGTCAAGCTAAGCAGGATCGTAATTCTGCAAAGATCCTAGAAAAGAGAAAGAGAAAAAAAGCCTAGAATATTTTCTGCTATCAAATATCCTGCCCTTGCAAAAGAAAGAATTCTGAATTATAATAAAGATCTGGCCTCTGTGTCAGATTTTTTTTATTTTAAAAGAATAATGCTCTTGGAATTTTATGTTTTGACAATTAGTTTGTTTTTATTATAATGCCAGTACTATATTAATAGTATTTTATCTTTTATTTTTATGAAATGGAGGAAGTAATAGTACAAGATTTTAACACAGATGAGGTGTCAACAACAGAGCTTGGGACTTACGATACTTCAGTAAATTTTACACTAGATGACGCTCAATTAAGCACAAATTTTAACGTAGGAACTGGTGTATGATTTGGAATGATGGCTCTTTGGCTTGCTATGATTGGAGTAATGATTGCTTCAGGATGGAAAGTTTTTACTAAAGCAAAGCTCCCTGGATGGGGAATTCTTGTGCCAATTTATAATGTGTATTTGCAGTTTAAACTTGCAGGACATCCAAATTGGGCATGGTGGTTACTTCTTCCACCAGTAGCTGCAATTCTCCTTATTGTTGCAAACTTTGAAATTGCTAAGAAATTTGGTAAGGGAACTGGATTTGCACTCGGACTTTGGTTCTTGCCAATTATTTTCTATCCAATCCTTGCGTGGGGAGATGCTCAATATCAAGAAGAGCTATCTGAAGAGCAAAAATAACATAAAATAAAAATCTGACCTTTGTGTCAGTTTTTTTTAATTTTTCAAAATATCTATGGTATTGTAATCTTTCTAAAATCCCTGCATATAAACATTATCGGTTATTAATTTTTGACTTGTTAGGTATAATGTGTATTTTTCAAATAGTGTTAATTAAAATAATATGGAGAACTATAATTTGAGAGGATGTAAAAGTAAATATAGGCTTATAGACTGGAATTACTAAGATAAAAAATGAATAATGACCTGTGTCAAGCAGGTACTTTATAAAAAAATCTCTTGATTTTTACTACGATTTTGATATATATGATTCGTTGGTCGTTTTTTTTATTTCTAGGAAAAGGTGAAAGTCCTCTTCCCATAATCAGATGGTGGGATTTGAGTTCTAAGGAAATTTGAAAGACGGCAAAGCAAAATGTGTTTTTAATTTCCCCAGGAAAGTTAAAACCGCCTTGCGGACATTTTAATTTAGTTTTGTTTAAAAAACAATGCCAACTATTAACCAACTTGTAAAAAAGGGAAGAGTAAAAAAGACCTTTAAGTCAAAGGCGCCAGTGCTTCAATTCGCTGTAAATAAATTGAAAGGAAATAAGAAGGTTGAACAACCAGCTCCATTCAAGAGAGGTGTTTGTCTCAAGGTATCAGTTATGGGACCTAAAAAGCCTAACTCTGCTCAGAGAAAATTTGCAAAGGTAAGACTTTCAAATGGTGCAGAAGTATTGGCATATATTCCAGGAGAAAAGCACGGTCTTCAGGAGCATAGTGTTGTTCTTGTAAGAGGAGGTAGAGTGAAGGATCTTCCAGGTGTGAGATATCATATTGTAAGAGGAAAATACGATGCTAATGCTGTAGCAAACAGACAGCAAAGTAGATCTCTTTACGGAGCAAAAAGACCTAAGAAGTAGTCCCCTCTTTTTGATTGCTCAATAGTGAACAATTGAAAGAGAAAGGCAAATATTTTAAATTTCAAAGAAATTTAAAACTACAAGATAGACATTTTAATTTGTATTTTGTTATTATCCAATGGCAGTAGTTAAAAATAAGACTTTGGACACTTTCAATTATGAAGAAAAGTTTATTAACTTTATCATGAAACACGGAAAGAAAAGTGTAGCAAAGAGAATTTACGAAGATACTTTGAAAGAGATTAAAGCAAATGGACATATGAATCCAACTGTTGTAGTGAGAACTGCTATCGAAAATGCATCTCCTGTAACAATGATTAAGTCTAAGAGAATTGGTGGTGCGGTTTATCAGGTTCCAGTAGAAGTAAGAGCTGACAAGAGATTCTTCTTCTCAACTAAATGGATCCTTGATGCTGCAAGAGGAAAGTCCGGAAAGCCAATGTACAAGAGACTTTCTGAAGAATTGCTTGCTGCATACTCAAATCAAGGAGCTGCAGTAAAGAAAAAGGAGGAAGCTCACAAGATGGCTGAAGCTAATAAGGCATTCGCTTATATGGCTAAGTATATTAACTAGTTTTTCTATCTTTAAAAAGAGAGAAGAAATCTGAATTTATTTTTTGATTGTTATTTCTAATGTGAGATACTAATGGAAGAAAAATTAAGCATTTCCTGAAGGCATTGAATTTGCACAGACCAAAAACAGGAAATAAGAATGAAAAAGCTGTAGATGGATACATCGATGTTTTGAAAAAAGAAGCAAAGGAAGGTACTACTGCTTGGGTTAAGAATGCAAAAGCTAAGGCTGAAGCAAAGCTTAAGAAGTATGGAATTCCTATGAGAAAGGTTCAGGAAGTACTCACCTCAAGAGGGCTTCAAGATTTATCATCTAAACTAGCATAGAGCAATGACAAGACTTAAGACAAATGCAAAAAGAAAGCTGAATAAAGCTCTTACAAGAGTTGAAAAAACAGTGATTATGGATGTAAGAAGAATGCTTGAACAGCAAAGAAAATGGAAAGCTAAAGTGATGAATAGCAAAGGAAGTAAATAATTTTATTCTTGAACTCAGAAGATATTATGAATTACGAGAGATTAAAGTTTATATCTGATGAACACGGATATAATATCCTTCCTGTAAAGACAGGAATGCAGGTAGAGCTTCATGAAAGAGTTGGTGAAGGATCTACAGAAAGAATTTGGAAATTCAAAGGATTGATCATTAAGGTAAGAAAGCCAGGATCTGCTGATGGAACTTTCACTATCAGAGGACTTGCTGCTGGACAAACTATTGAAAAAGTATATCCTCTTTCATTTCCAAAGTTTGAAAAAGTATTGTTGCTTGATGAATACAAGATCAGAAAAGCTAAACTTTACTACATCAGAGAAAAAGTTGGAAAGGCTGCTAGAATGAAAAGTAAGATCACAGCAGACAGAAGAGAATCAAATCTTTTGCAAAAATAAGAAGTTTAATTTTCTCAGGAAAATTAACTCCGCATTGCGGATATCTCATCAGATTGATATGGTTCATATTTGTCTGATAAATACGCTCCAAGTGGAGTAAGGCTGGACTGCCTTTAATTGTTTAAAGAATGCAGTATCGCTATATTTTAAATCTTGTCATATCGAATTATGAAACTTACCGTTCAGCTTCGTGAAGAAACTGGGAAGAATGTGAAAAGAATCAGAAAAGACTGACTCGTTCCAGCTGTTGTATACGGAAAAATGTTGGAAACTCCTGTTCTTCTTAAGTGTGTAAAAAACGACTTTATTAGAGTATATAGAACTAGTGGATATTCAACTCCTATTGAATTGACTGGTGCTGTAGATCAGCTCGTATTGCTTCATGCAATGCAACTTGATCCAGTGACAGACGAAGTATTGTCTTTGGATTTTCTTGCAGTAGATAAGCATCAAAAAGTAACTGCAAATGTTCCTGTAGTACTTGTTGGAGAATCTACTGTTGAAAAACTAAATCAAGGAAAGATCCAGTTGGTAAAAGATTCTGTAGAAGTATCTGCATTACCTCAGGATTTGCCTCATGAAATCGAAGTAGATCTTAGCAAAGTTACTTCAGTAAATGATGTAATCTTTGTAAGAGATTTGACTGTTGCTAAGAAGGTTGAAATCGTAGATGATGCTCAGCAACCAGTAGTGACTGTAGTAGAACTTGAGGGTGAAGAAGAATCTCAAGAAGCTACTCCAGCTGCTGAATAATTCCTAGGGAATTAGGCTTGCAGGCAGATATTTTATCTTAAAATATGTGATATAATCATGGCTAGAATATGTTATTTTACAGGAAGAAAGACCCAATCTGGACAGACTAGATCTCACTCAATGAGAGCTGGAAAGAGACAGTTCAAGGTTAATCTTATCAATAAGTGGGTTAAACTTGAAGATGGAAGTCAGGTAAAAGTAAAGATTAACTCTAGACTTTACAAAAAGTTTAAAGGTTTTATCTAAGATCCTAACTTAAGGTTTTTGTCGGAGAATATTCTCTAAAAAAGTCTTGAAAATGGACAGAAGAAAAATATACTGATTCCGTTATCAAAAAGTTTCCTTATTAGATATCTTTCTCTATGAGGGGTAGTAGCTCAGTCGGTAGAGCAACAGCCTTTTAAGCTGGTGGTCCTGGGTTCGATCCCCAGCTACCCCATGGGAAGATATCTAGGGAAACTTTTTTGTTTAGTTCGGTTTTTTGTATTATGGAGTTTGTTGTCTATATTTTGAAGGGGAAAAGATATTATGTGGGATATACTGGAGATTTGCAAAGGAGATTAGAAGAACACAAAAGAGGACAAACAAAAACAACTAGAGAGTTATGAGAATGGGAATTGGTAAAAGTTATCCCTTGTTCTAGTAAAACAGAGGCAATTTCATTGGAGAGAAAAATAAAAAGAGGTGGTCATATAGAAAGGCGATTGTAGAGCAATCCCGCTCAAGCGGGAGTGGTCCTAGGTTCGATCCCAGCTATCCCATGGTAAGATCATTTATAAGGGGGCTTTTTTGATTTAGATTTTTTTCTATTGTTTTGTGTTTGATTTTTTGTTTTGAATGAATATTATGCCTTGTAGATAGTGCTTTTATTTTTTAAGGGAGTGATAGAGATAATGTTTTGTGTTGTGTGAAATAAAATAGAGAAATCCCTTATCAAAACTGATATTTTGGAGAAAATGAGGAGGGGCTCTAGGTATTTTGTAGAAAGAAAAAATTGTCAATCTTTATGGCTTATAACTTTAGAAAACTCTACAACAGATTTCTGTTTTAGTGATCGTTTTAGTGTATATTTTAACGGATGTGTTTATAATAAAGAAGAATTACAAAAACTATTACCGAACAGTAAAGATTGTTCAATAGCTCATATTATTAATCAATTATATCAAATATATGGAACATTCTTGTTTGAAAAAATTAATGGTCTTTTTGTGGTAATTATTATAGATACACTTAAAAGAAATGTTCTTATTGCTAGAGATCGTTTTGGATGAAAGTCGATTATATTAGAAGATTGAAGTGTTAATGAGGTTGCCTATGCCCTCGCAAAGGCTTTTAAGCAAGTAGCTAAAAATGCGACCGTTCTCTGTAATATCGCTACTCCTGAAAGAATATAATCTTTTACCCCATCATCTCTTATAATGACCCAAAAAATTAAAAAAGGAACTATTATTGCTGGATTTCCTGGGGTAGGAAAATCCTATCTTGAAAAGCACTACAAAAATGCTATTGAGCTTGAAAGTAGCTATTTTTATTGGATCAATCCGATGATTGAGGAGTTGTGAGGTGTAGAAGAAGCTAAAGGACATCCCGATAGGATCAAAAAGGAGGACTGGCTTCAGGATTATATGAACGCTATTGAACAAGAGAGGCATCGTTGTGATTATCTATGTATTGTGATGTTTGAAGAGGTGCTTGATGAATTGATTAAAAGGCAGATTCCTTTTGTCCTTGTTTTTCCTAAGCTTGCACTTAAAGATGAATATGTGCAAAGGTATTTAAAAAGAGGAAATAAAGCGGACTGGATCAAAAGTATGGAAGATATATTTGAGACCTGTATTCTTAATATACTGTATGGATATGGCTGGTATGCTAAAAGTTATTTTTTAGATTCGGGGACCTATCTCGCAGATATTCTTAACGAAGAGGAAAAATAGGAAGCTAGAAAATGTCAGAAATAAGCTGAAATAATTATAAAAGGAACTTGTCCATATGCTCTCTCTTTTGTTGATAGAAATTTCCCATACTCTGAAGCTCTTGCAATAAGGGCTTTTTTTCTTATCCTCAATGGGGCTTATTCAAAATTCTGGTATAATAGACATTTTGAGTGGCTAAAATGATATAGAATTCCAGTATTTAACTACTTTCCCTGTTTATTTACTAGAAGGCGCTTTGCCCTCCATCCGATATTCTTTTGGTCAAAAAGAGCTTTCTTCAGGACGGCAAGCACACAAGCCTGTATCATCATGGATTGACTCTGAAGCTCACTCGCTATCGTAGGTCCTCACTTCGTTGCGGGCGAGGTTCGTTCGCCTTAGTTGAGCACTATGTACTGAAGCTATTCCTACGGAAGCTTGCTGTTGCTGGCGGATTCTTGCTTTGTGAGCGTCTTTTCTGTTAAAATAGCCACCTGTTTTGTTCATTATGCCAAAATGCTCTTATAAGCGCTATATTGCTAAACTTTACAATTCTTAGAATAGATGAAAACGATTAACGAAAACTTTACATGCCATTACTGCTGACAGCAGATTACCAAGGCTCCTAAAACTTGCCGTAATCACTGCCCTTTTTGTTTTGCCTCGCTCCATGTGGATGGAGATGTTCCTGGAGATAGGGCGACCGAATGCAAGGGAGAAATGTATCCGATCTCCTATGAGATGAAGAACTCAGAAATCAGAATTCTTTTTTCTTGTACAAAATGCGGAAAACAGCATCGAAATAAAAGAGCTGAAGATGATGAAATTACGCTCTTGCCAGGTCTCATAGAAAAATATCGTGAAAAGTTTTAAAAAACTGATTTTATGTCTTGGTTTCCAAAAATATTAAAATCTCTTGATAATCTTGCGCAAATCGATACACTCAAAACATTCGGAAACATTTATTTGTTAATTTTTTGCTCAATGAAAAAAGGAATTCACGGAGCTTACCACAAAGATGTTACTGTAACATGTATCTGTGGAGCAACTTTTACTGTAAATACTACAGTTCCAGGACCAATTAAGCTTGAAACTTGTTATCAATGTCATCCTGCCTTCAATAAGGACAGAGTGGTAGTAAGACCGGTTAAAGGTATGAT
The DNA here is from genome assembly GCA_013333295.2 of candidate division SR1 bacterium. Classification (GTDB taxonomy): domain Bacteria; phylum Patescibacteriota; class Gracilibacteria; order Absconditabacterales; family Absconditicoccaceae; genus HOT-345. The sequence goes on from JABCPD020000003.1 coordinate 12,105, forward strand.
GGAAAAATATCTCGAAAAGCAAAAGAGAATTGAGGCAGCAAAGAACAAGACTGCGTAGTTTTTTTCTCAGAGAGGATGTATTTTATGTGAATATTTTACAGGGCAATGCTCAGAACAATACTTATCAAAAAATATGTCAATACCTCTGATATTCAATGGATTATTGGACATAGTCCAGTAGTTCATCTCAAAGAGGCGATAATTATGTTATCGCTCCTTTTTTTGTTCTACGTAGCTTATGCTGTGATCAAAAACTTACTTCCTGATCTTTATAGTTCTATCCCTGTTCATTATTGGGATCGAGGTATGGGGATTATAGGAATTTTTTTGTTTATCAAGTGGGTGTTAGATTTTCTTAATTTATATCTAGATTGCCTGATTTTGAGTAAGGATCATGCAATTTTATTTCTTCGAGAAGGGCGATTGGAATATAAAACAGAATTCTTTTCTCGGAATAAGATCAATACGATTTCTTCATCTCAAAATGGAATTCGAAATAAGATTTGGTCAGTTGGTGATATTGTTATCAAGCTTGAGTTTGATACAGAGTTTCCTTTTGCTGATGTTACCAATCCAAAGAAACAAGTTTCTAAGCTTATTACGCTCAAAGAACAATTTATGGAAAGACAAAAGCAGGTTATAGAAAAGGATCTTCATGAGGATGATCAAAGGTTTAATGTTCTTGTTGAGGCAATGAGTGAGGTTGTTAAAGATTATTTAGACAAGAGCCAATATAAGTAAAAAAGAAAATTCTGTTGTATCAATGATATTATTAAAATAAAGAAAAAAATCTGATTTTTATTTCTTGTTCTGTATATGAAAAAAATATTTAAGATAGTCTGAGGAATATTTTTAGGGCTCTTCCTTATCGGATGGGGATTCTATGCGTTTTATTTCTTGCGTTCTCCTCTGCGTGATATTCCAGATAACGATCAGCTCTTTGTATCCCCTGCAAATGGAAAAATTATTGCAATCATTCCTTTTGATGAGAATCTTACTCAAACAGAGCTTTATAAAAAACATAATGTCGTATTGGATGATTGGACAAAGGGGTTCTCTTCGGGGGCAACATTGGTTTCTATCATGATGACGCCTCTTGATGTGCATTATCAGAAAGCTCCTTTGGAATCTACACTTATAGAGTCTTATTATGAGAAGGGGCGCTTCCTGAATGCAATGAAGAAAGGAAAAACCATGAATTCAACCTTTCAAAATGAATATCTCTCCTCTCTTTTTAAGACTCCAGAAAATTACCGTTTTCGTGTAATTCAGATTGCTGGATTTGTCGCAAGAAGAATTGTGAATTATCTGCAACCAGAGCAAACAGTAAAGCAATGAGAGATTATTGGTTTGATTAAGCTGGGAGCTCAGGTAAGTGTGGTGCTAGATCATAACTTTGAAGTTCTTGCTAAGGTAGGAGATAAAGTTATTGATGGTGAGACAGTCATTGCAAAGAAACTTCCTCCTCAGGTATCAGAAATAACTCAGTAATATAATGTTTTTTTATTCTTTTATGATATATACAATGGCGCTATGGATTATTTTGGGAGTTGTTGCTCTCGTATTGATTTATGTGGTAATGCTTTATAATAGATTAGTAACCCTCAAAAATAATAGAGAGGGGGCGTTTGCTGATATTGATGTACAGTTGCTCAACAGATTTGATCTTGTAGAAAATCTTGTAAATACTGTTAAGGGCTACGCATCGCACGAAAAGGAAACTTTGCAAGGGATAACCAATGCAAGAACTCATTTTATGTCTGCGCAGACTATAGATTCTAAGCTAGAAGCTAGTAATCAACTTACAGGAGCTCTAAAGACGTTGTTCGCAGTATCTGAAAATTATCCAGATCTCAAGGCAAATACTAATTTCCTTCAGCTTCAAAGTGAGATTTCAGATCTTGAGAATAAGCTTGCAGCTGCAAGAAGATTTTTCAATGCAACTACTAAAGAATATAATACAGCAACGCAAACATTTCCTAGCAATATTATTGCCAATATTTTTGGATTTACTCAGGTAGAGTTCTTTGAGCTTGATGATGAAGCTGCAAAAAAGGCTCCTAAAGTGCAGTTCTAAGGAATAGAAAAAAAACTGATTTTAGGCTTTGATTGATTAAATGACACAAGGGTTACAGCATTCCATTTGGAGTAATAAAATGAAGACTTGGGCATTGATTTTCTTATTTCCTCTCTTTTTGGGAGGTGGGATTTTTATTGCCCTCTTTTTTTGGTCAGATGTTGATGTAAAGAATACAGTTTATAATGTTAGTACTGCTGTTGAGGTATTTGATGCAGGGAGGGATTATTATGAAACGCATGATATGGATTCTTTTAAGAATATAGAGTATGATCCAGATAGATATAGCCAACAGGTTGCAATTAAAGAAAGAATTGACTATGCAGTAGAATATACAGAAAAAGTCCTTGCTATTTTGTGCCCAGTTCTTATATTGTGGGTCTTGATTGCTTTTTCATTCCAAAAAGAATTGATCTTCGCATTTTCTGGAGCAAGACCTATTACGAGACAAGAAAATCCTGAGATTTATAATATTGTAGAGAATCTTTGTATCTCTCGTGGATTGGCCGTTCCCAAAATTTGAATCATTGATCATTACTGAATGAATGCATTCGCTCTGGGATGGAAACCTTTAAATTCTCGAATAGTCTTTACAAGAGGGGTGTTGGAAAAACTTAATAGGAATGAGATTGAAGCAGTAGCGGCTCATGAATTGACACATATTATCAATAAAGATCCCCTATTGATGTTTGTAATGGTCATCTATATCTGAGGAATTAGCATGATCGGAGAAATTCTTATTAGAACTGGACGTGGAAAATGAAATGAGAAGGGGAAGAGTATTCTTCCTTTGATTTGATTGGTGTTAATAGTACTTGGTTATTTGTTTTATCCATTGATTAGGCTTGCAATTTCAAGGAAAAGAGAATTTTTAGCTGATGCTGGTGCTGTAGAGCTTACTAAAGATAATCAAGCTATGATTTCAGCATTACAAAAAATTTCTGAAGACTCCTTGATTCCCTTAAAAAATGAGAAAATGGCTGCAATGTTTATTGAAAATCCTCTTGATACTATTTCAGGGCTTTTTCAGACACATCCAAGTATTGAAGAAAGAATCTCAGCATTAAAAAATTACTAACCCTCTTATCAAAAAATAAAAGAAGGTTGAATTCAGACTTTTCACTTTTTTATCCTTATTTGTAGATTATGTTTTATCTCTGGCAAGAAGAATTGGACCTCAGGCATCCCAAGATGCAGGTTTTCAAGTATAATCCTCAGCTAGGGGTACAGCAATATTGCAATTATCAAGATTTGAATGGTTCTATCAATCAATCTTTGGACCTTCAAGATTATGATCATTATTTTTTGCTTGACGATAGTAGGTTTCATTTTTTTAGATTTGATGTCTACAGAGAGAAAGAAGAGCCCTTTACTATTGATGATTACAATACGATCCTTCAGGAGAGGATAAATTATCTTAAAACAATCACAAAAGAGGAGCTCCTTTTTACGACAGTTGATAATATTTATGTTCAGGGACAGCCTCAAAAGTTTTTGATCTGAGCAAAGGGACAGATTTTTTTCCGTCTTTGTTTGATTTATCTTAATAGAAATACTCTATTAGATTTCAATCATAGATATGGAGATATTTTTGAGCATAAGAATCTTCATATTTTCCCTGAGTCTTTCAAAACAATTTCCTTTCTTAAAAGAAGGTTGGAAAGAGATAACTTTTATCTGCTCTATATTAAAGAATCAGTTTGTAAAATTATCCAAGTACAAGATGGTTTTTATAAAAGGATTGAGTCAATTAATCTTGGAGTTTCCTTTTTAATGCAAATGTATAGAGAAAATCAGATTGTTAAATATCGATATAAATCACAGTCAGAGATTGAGGCTAATCCGTTAGCTAAAAGTTTAATCCTGGAGACGACAGCATTTTATACGCAGCAACTCTGCAAGTGGCTTCAAGACCTTCAACTTACTCAACAAGATCTTTTTTTGGTCTCTCCAATTATTAAAAATCCTTATTTTCTTGAGCTTTTCAATAAGGAATATGGGAAATTGCATGGAAGATATATTATGCCGTTTCATTCTTCTTCTAAATTGCAAACCTTTGATAGGGAGCGAGATGCAGGAGATATTGATTTGCTTATCTTTCTCAATAGTAAAGCTTTGAAAACACAACTTCTTGAAAATAAAAAATAAAAGTCTGACTCAATATCTGAGTCAGATTTTTTAGTTGATATAAAGATCTTTTGTATTCTCCCCAATCTGTTTTCGTAAACTATCTTCCTTTAGCCTTAGTATTTCGCTAGCATATTTTCCCACAACTTTGATTAATTCAGGGTGATTTATCTTTCCACGAAAGCCTTGTGGTGCTAGATAAGGAGCGTCTGTTTCAAGTACAATCTTACTCAGAGGGGTTGCTAAGAGACATTCTCTATTCTCATGAGATTTTGGATAGGTTAAAATTCCGTTGTATCCAATCCAAATCTTTGGAAAGGTTGATAAGAGTATTTCAAGTTCCTCTTTATTATAGCTCCAACAGTGAAAGTAAATTTTAAGATCAGAATAGTTTTTTAAGATATCAAAGGTCTCTTGAAAAGCATCTCTTGAGTGGATAACAATTGGGAGTTGATTTTCTCTGGCAAGATCACATTGCATTTTAAAAATCTCTTGTTGCAAAGTAAGATAGGAACTGACTTCGGGATAATAGAGGTCAATTCCACACTCTCCAATTGCTACAATATGTTCTTTGTTTTCTAAAAGTTGCTTTTGAAGTTTTAGATATTCTGTCTGTGTATCTTGACTAGTGTTTCTTACGTCACAAGGATGGATCCCGATGCTTGCCTTGATCCATAGCTTAGCAAATTTAGATTTTGCTTGTTTTGCAATCGTTAAAGCATTTTCATTGTATTCTGTGTTTGCTCAGATGTTTACTAGTCAAAGACCTCATTCTTGTGTAAAGCTTTCTAAATATTCTTCTCGATTAGAAAAAAGTTCTGGATGGTTAAGGTGGGTGTGTGCGTCTCGCATAGTAGGGTATAAAAAAGAGTAAATTTTATTTTCATTATATACTGGTGGTGGATTTTGTGAAATCAGGAATAGAATACTGATTTTTATCATAGTTTTTATAGAAAATTATTTATATTCAATCTTTTCTTAAAATCAAGCTCTTAATAAAGAGTGGGGCTTTTTAGAGAAATAAAAAAACATCCTAATGAGGATGTTTAATTGTTGAGATGTTTATAGAGGGTATTGAAGTATTGTTCTTTTTGCATAATTCATTGACTTTGGGCTGAGCCGTGTTCCTTTTCGCTATTTTTATTATCTAGTTGACTAACCCAAAAGGCAAAACTCTCAGCATAATCCTCTTCTTTGTTTTCTTGAGAATAGTTGCTATAAAAGTCGCCTTTAGCACAGGTGTTTTGCTTGTCGTTTCGGCAGATGGTATTAAACTTTTCTGTAGTTTTGTCTCTAAAAAAGTAAATATAGTGTCCTAATTCATGGGTAAGGATGTGTTGTAGTTGTCTTTCTAGAGACTTGATCTCTGGAAGAGGTTTGCAAAGACTGACTAAGAGCTCGATCCCCTTTGGGCTACGACTTCAATCATCATTATTGATAAGTTGGAAGTTCCCACGTAGAGGTTGGCATTTTGTCGTATAGTGGATTTTAATTTTTTGATTAAAGAGCTTGATTTCATCTCAATTTAAAAGCTGTTTTGAGAGAAGAAGGTCTAGTGTCTTGTATATTGATTGTTCAATATTTTCACCAAGCTTTATTTCAGAGGGGGATTTTAAAGGTTCTTTATCGTGATCAAATGTTAATTCTCTGGGTCAAATTTTTTTTCATGTGAAGAGTCAGGTTTCAACCTTTTTTTCTTTGGACACATCGGTAGAAGGCAGGGATCGAGAAGTTGCTTGATTAATGGTTGATTTGATTTGTTGTGTTTTGGTATTTTGGTTTGCCTTAGTAGAGAGTGGTTGTTTATTGATTTTTGTACTATTGTGTATTTTCTCGTGTTGAATCTTTTTAAGGAGAGAGTATCCCATAACCTTTTGTTTACAAAACATTTCACTTTCTTCAGTCTTAATATCAAGAATAATCTTTTTATATCTTTTGAAAAAGAGTAATCTTGCTTGAGAGTTGATGCTTAATTCATCTTTTATTAGTGAGTATTTTTGTTCGCTTTCAGCGAGTCCCTCTTCAATACTTTTGACAGAGCAATATTTATTAAAAACCTTGTCAAGAGAGGAATAAGGGAGATTCCTTCCAAGAGGGTAGTTTTTTAGATCCAAGCTTTGTTCGATAAGGGGTTGTATTTCTAGAATATTATCAGGTAGAGGAGATTCTGCATTTGAGAAGCTGAAATTAAGTATGATCAGTGATGCACTTAAGATGAGGAGTTTTTGTTTCATTTTTTTTATGAAGAATAAATATTTTATATTTTAAGTATAAAATGAAAAAATGTCAAGATATGGGGGAGATATTTTAAAGGGGAAGTGTAAATATGAGAAATATTAGTTTAGAATTGTTATTTCAGAAAGGTAAAAAGTGTGGAGTAGTAGAGTTTTTCTTTAGAGGAAAAAACTTCAAAAATCATTGCAATTTTTTGGCAAATCAGTATAAGTGACCAAGAATTAGTTTTTTAGATTTCAGGGAAATTTAAAAAATACAGATATTTTACTTATATAAATCTGTGTTGTACGATGCCAAGAAGAATGATTAAGAACAGAAACATTGAAGTAATTTTGCTTCAGGATGATAAGCATCTAGGTGAAAAATACGAAATCGTTGCAGTAAAGCCTATTTTTGCTAGAAATGTACTTTTGCCTCAAAATATCGCAGTTCTTGCTGATAAGGCAAATAAAAATAAGTATGAACAAAAAATGCAGGCAGCTATCGTAGCTAGAGCAAAGAAGGCTGCATCTCTTGATGATCTTTTTGCTAAGATGGCAGAAAATGGTGGAGTAGAACTTACAAGAAAAGCAAATAAGGATAGAGTTTTGTATGCTAAAGTAAATGAATCCGATATTGCTGAAGCAATCAAGGAAGCATACGGTATTGAAGTAGATTCTCACTTGTTCAAGCTTAAAAAGAAGATTAATGAAGTTGGTTCTTTTGTAGTTCCTTTTATGTACAAGGATATGAAAAAAGAAGTGACTGTTGTAGTTAAGGCTGAAGCTTCTACAGAAAAGGTAGAAGAAAAAACTGAATCTACTCAAGAAATTGTTGTAGAAAAGACAAAAGAAGAACTTAGAGCTGAAAGAGAAGCAAAAAAAGCAGCGGAAAAGGCTGAAAAAATTGCAAAGCTTAAGGAAAAATATAAGTAAGATTCTATGAATCTCAAGTGAAAAAAAGGCTAGAAATTTAGTCTTTTTTCTTGTTTTTTTTGAGGAAAAAGATATAGTATATCTAGAAAACAAAATGTCAATAAAAATAACCTATCAATGAAAAGAATATGGAACAAGGAATGTCAAGTTTCATCTGCTTTATAGATGCGCAATGGCGTATTATGACTCAAGGTGTCCTCAACGCGTATTTCCCTGAAGATCTCAAAACTTTGCGATCTAATAATAGGGGAAGGGTCCTTGTCTTGGATGTTAAGACTTATAGTATGCTTGGGAGTCAAATCCCTAAAGAGATTACAGAGGTGGTTATACTTCCAGAGGGATTCGGAAATGCTGCTGTTTATCCTGCTGTAGATAACCTCTTTAATCAAGATCGGGACCTTTTCTTTATTGGAGATATGTTACTCTATAATGCAGTTGTAGCCTCTATCGATCGTCTCTATATCACACAGGTTGACTGTCAGGTTGACGGTATGATTAAAGATTCAGATAGTATTTTCCCAGAAGGAGAGCTAGAACAATGGGAATGTGTTAGTTCCTCCCAGTATTCAGAAAGTAAGGGTTGTTCATATCCTTACTCTTGCCGAGAATATAAGAAAAAAAGCCTTTAATCTCGCAAAAAAAGGGTGTTGTTACGTAATTCGTAATAATACCCTTTCTTCTGATCTTGCTTTTTTATCGTATTTTTGTATACTCAGAATGTTTTATTTGGTCTGCAAAAATTGTGATCGAGAAAATCAAAATACAAATAGCACAAATACTTCCGCTTACCTCCAAAGTGTGACTTTTTGTCTCAGCTTTTGATGAAAATGGAAAGCTTATAACATCAAATGGTGTTATGAAAACAGATAGATCAATTGAGCAGTTGATTGAAAGTTTTTATCACGGGATCTTAAAAAAAAGAGAAAACCAGATCAAAAGTCTGATTTTTGATATTGTTGATCAACTTCAGTTGCAGAATGATCCAAATACTTTGGTTAAGCTTTCTATGAAAGAGCGAGGATTATTTCTTGTAGAATCTGAGTGACAGAATAGTGGAGTGCTCTTGCCAAATACCAAGGGGGTTGATACTATTCAGCAATGACTTTCTGCAATTAAGCAAAAATATAATTTAAAGTCTCAAGTCTCGGTTTTTATTTTCAAAACCAAGAGAGTAGTAATAAATCAGATTTAAGGTCTGATTTTTTTTATTTTTTAAAAGAAAAAATATTTTTAAAAAGACTATGTATTGTTTGAATAAGAAGTCAAGGAAATATGTCGCTGAATTATTTTAAAAATTAGAAAAAAAGAAAAATCTGACTATACTTAGAGGTAAGTATTTTATCTTTGATATTGCCTATGTTGCAACGATGAAAGGACCTCTTGTTAGGGATATACAGACTTAAAAAACATGTTCTAAAGGGATTTTTGCTAGTAGGAGCTTCTTTCCTTGTTTTCCCACATATTCCTGCTTTAGCAACGGCTGATGGATATTCCTCATCTCAAGAAATAAAAACTCAAGCAGATACAGAGAATGAGCTTATATCAGAAACGATGGCAAGTTTTCGCTTCCTTTCACAGTGAGTATATTTATTGCTTTGGCCTCTAGTAGCTTTGGCTGGCCTTGCTATGGATAATAATCTTGTCTACGGGGCTTATCTTAATTTGGATGCACCACTTTGGAAGGTTTGGACAATTGTTAAAAATCTCGCAAATTTTGTTTTGGCGTTTATTTTTCTTTATGAGATTCTCTATTATGTTATAGATCCAGAAAGAAAGATGGCAAAATCAAAAACTCCTGGAGAACTGATAAAAAAAGTGTTAACCGCTGGTGTTTTGGTACAATTAAGTTGGTTTATTATGATGGTAGCCGTGGATATTTCTTCAGTTCTTACTTATACTGTAGGTGCATTGCCTACCACCCTACTTTCTCAGACCGACGCAAAAATGGATACAAAGGTAGTAGGAGTCAGTGTTTTGTCTAATCTAGGATCAGTTGAGGGGAAATGAACTCAAGATGATAGGGCTTTGAGTTATTATGTAACTCTTTCAGGTGTTCAGAATAATGTAGCTCCGTGTAAGTTAGAGTCAGTAAAAATTAATGGAAAAGAACAAATGATTATTTTGGGGAGAGAATTCCTTTCTTTGGGAAACTGAAATAAACAGGAAAAAATGCTTCCAGGATATTGTTTCTATAATGGATCAGTTTATTCATATAATGAACGAAATAATGAGCAGACTGCAGAAGCTCGAACTAAGGCACAGGCATTAAAAGTATCTGCTTTAAAGGGTACTAGTGGTGATTCTATACTCTCTCAGATGAGTTGATCATTTCAGATTTTAAATTTAACAACAGCATTTTCTCAGCAGCAAAGTGCTACAAATGCAGGATGTGCATGATATATTGGTCCAGTACCAAATACTCCTATTCAATGAAGCTCTGGATCTTGATTGACTTCTGGAGTATGAGAAAAAAAGTATTATTGTCTCTATGATAAGGGAGGAGTTTCGCTTTCTGAGCTTACTCAGAGGGCAACATGATGGACAGGGCCTTTTATGGCTTTATATGGTAATATGATATCTTTTGCTCATATCAATGATGCTTTAAGTCTAAAACAGCAGCTAATGTCTGCCAGCCTAGATGTTGTATTCTTAATAATGCTCTTTTTGCCACTACTAATGATTGTTGTTGTGTTATTTTGGAGAATCTTTCAACTATGGTTAGCTATTGCTCTTTCTCCACTAATTGTGCTGATGAAGTTTTTTTGAGATCTATTCTGAGGACTTGTAAAAAGTCTTGATATCTTTGATCTTGATAAGTTAAGAAGTCTGTTATTGGCGCCTGTGTTTATAGGATTTGCACTTAGTATGTCACTTATGTTTATGACGATTCTTAAGACTTCAATTCATCCAGGACAGACGGAAGCTGAAAAGCTTGCTGCAAAACAAGGAATCACTTCGCTCACTGGTATGAAATGTGGAGATGGGGATGATAAATATACCTGTGACCTCATGGGATTCATCAAGATTACTTTTAGCTCTGTGGTTATAGATTTATATTCCCTATTGATTGGCTTGTTTGGTATTGCCATTTCATGGGTTTTACTTTTTTGGGCAATTAAACAAACTTCATTTGGTAAGGAGTGGTGAGCAAAAATTCAGCAATTGGGAGAAGATTATCTTAAAACTATGCCGATTATTCCTGTTAAATGAACAAAAGTCTGACTTTCTGCGATGGTAAATACTCCAAATAAAATGTTAGAAAAGCAGATCGGAGAATTTACAAAACAAAGAATGGCTGATACCGAATTTTTGCTTGGAGATAAAAATGAATCAAGAAAGAGAAATGCTAGCTCATACCTAATTTCTGGGAATATAGGATATTACCAAAAGCTTATAGATAAAGAGTCTTTAGCTAAGAAGGAGAATGCAGAAGAGGTAAAAGAGAGTTTAAAGGTTCTTTATTCAGTTGCTAATAAGGATTTTGTAGATCAACTTCCAACGATTAATACAAAAATTCTTGTACCGTATCTGAAGAATAGTGATATGAAACGAGATAGTATTCAAACAACCCTTAAAGAGTTTAATGTAGACAAAAATACATGGGATACTATTATGACTGCTGTCGGTGGGACTGCAGCCTCAGAGTATACCTCCCGAAAGGCTCAGGAGTCACAGCATCACAATACAGCACAAACATAAATTTTATTTCTAATGTTCAGAGATGAAGATAAAAAAAACATCAAAAAATCTGATTCTAACTACAATCTCTTTGAGTTTGTGTGGGGTTTTTCTTGTCTCTGATGTTTTTGCAGCTGATATAGCAAAGTCATCTTCTGGAGTGTTAGACTTTGCAACAATGCTTCGCGTGCTTTCAGATCCTTTTTCTTGGTTTTGGATCGTTATTGCAAATATCGTAGGAAGACTAATGACCAATTCGTTTGTTTATGGAGAGGCAATATATTTTGATGGATTTTTGTGGAAAATTTGGCAGATTACAAGAAATATTGCTAATTTTGGTTTGGTATTTATATTTCTTTATGAGATTCTTAAGTATGTAATCAATCCATCAGAAACAAAGACGCCAATGCGTATTATAAAAGACTTACTCAAGACGGGAGTTGCTATTCAATTAAGCCGATTTGCGATTATGGTCATTATTGACATCTCGACGGTTTTATTTGCGTTAGTCTCTTCGTTCCCATCGCAGGTAATCGGTTCTGATGCTGTCTTCTCCCAAGCATTGAGTACAGTAATAGATTCATCTTGTCCAGATAAAATTACTGTAGATAATGCTCAACCACAAGGGAATGTGCTTTGTAAGGGACAAAAAGAAGTTATAAGATTTATGGCAGATGCTTGATGAAGTAAGCTTAAAAATGCTTCAGAGGCAGGACTAATTACCGTTGAGATGAGAGAGGGGGGGGGATTAACAAAAGAGCAGCTTTTTGATGGTCTTTTGCCATCTCAGGATTCTCTTTCTTGACCTTTGATGTTTATTGGTTTTGAAATATTTAAAACAGCTCAGCTTTCAGATTATTCTAAAGTTCAGTGAGTTTCTGAGTTTGAAAAAGATTTTAAGCAGATTTTTCAGATTGTTTTGCATTCTGGAATGATGATCTTGTATACTCTGTCTTTGTTGGTGTTGATGGTTATTTTAGTAGCTAGGGGGGTATACTTATGGATATTTATTGCAATTAGTCCAATCGTTGTTCTTTTGAATTATTTAGTAAAGCCTAAAAAGCATTTAACAGATGATATTTTCCGAGATATCGGGAAGATGATAAAGCTTTGCTTTCAGCCGGTATATTATGCAATGTTTATCGGTCTAATGATGATTATGCTTGTAATCTTAAATTGGGCATTGAAGTTTAATATGACTAATAATGAAAGTCCTATTCAGATTACAGACTCTCAACTTAGGTTTGATAATAATTTGGTTTATGTTTCTATGGAATGAGGAACAATGAGAATCTATGATCTTTTGCTGGGGGCAATTACTTTGTTTTTGATGTGGAAACTAGTACACCTAGCTATTACTCAAGAGACATGAATTAAGGGTATTGACACCTTTACAAAAAATGTTTCAAAGATGGCAGAGGGAGTTATTGAAACAACGCCTATTATACCAGTTCCTTGAACAAATATTAACGTTGGAGCATGAGCTTTCTTGAAAGAAAACTTGCTTAATAGTAAGCTTGATGCAATTACTGGAGAATTTACAAGAAAAGAGATCGAGCAGTCAAGTACGCTTGCTAAAACTTTTGGGTTTGATACGGATGAGACGATAACAAAAGCTGATAAAGAAAGCTTGTCTCGTATTCTTACTCAGACCGATCTCCCTGCAAAAAGAATAGATAACTATATAAATAAACTAAATACAATTAAGAGGAAGTTTTACTTTTCTGATGTTGAATGAGATTTGTTATCAATTTTTAGTGATAAGGAATACCAAAAAGTATTAGCATTGCCTTCTTATGATTTCTCAGGAGTTGAAAGAGTTACAGATGAGAAGTCATTTTATGAATACCTTGATCAAAATAATAGATGGAAAAAACTTTATAAGGTTTTCTTTGATTCTGACAATGCTCCATCTTCCAAAGATGATTTAGTCAATAATAAAGAAAAGTACGTTATTCAAAGAGCGTCATAATATTAAAAATTTCTAATCAAAACAAAAAATCTGAATTCATACGGGAAACCAAGTGATATTCAGATTTTTTAAATTTGTTCTTATAAGTTTGCTGCAGTAAGTTTTGCTCCTTTTACACATCCATTGAGGAGACCTTTATTTTCAGCAACATTTCGATAGTCGTTTTTTAAATTTGAGGTCTTTTCAATAGCCCAGTTGAGTGCAAGTCCCTTAAATACCATATAGACATCACAACTGATTATGTCATTTGGGTTAACAGCAGTTCCAATCATCCTTTTTTCAAGAGCTGTTTTCATATAAGGATAGTCTGGACTTGTTGTATCAACATAGGTAAATTTGCTAGACTTTGATTTTGAAAGAGGAATATTATAGGTTGCAATCAAATGTTTTATCGCAGAGAGATAAGAAACTTGACCATTTGCATCAGTTTTTTTCTCTTCTACGGTTTGTACTTTTGTGGTTGGTGTAGGTTGTGTTATTTGTTGACTGGATGTTTGAATATTTGTCGTAGATTTCGTTGTTGATGCTTGAGCTGTTCAAGTTACTATTTGTTCGGTATTTTGAATTTTTTGAGTATTCCCTGTTTCATTATTCCCTGTATTGAGAGTTTGTGTTGAGATGAGATTTCCACTCAAAAGAGCTTCTGAAGATTCTTCTCCTGTTGTAAGCTCTCCTGTGAGAAGCGTCCCTGTCAGTTGATATTCATAACCACTACCTTCTTCAGTACTAGATGTTTCAACTACTTCTCCATTAAGTCCTGCAAAAAAAGTTGAAATCTGATCTTTAATCAGGATTTTTGTACTATTGCTTTCTTCAGTAAAGATTCCTAGAAGGCTTCCTGCAAAGACAGCGACAAAGAAGAGAAAATAAAGATTAGAAAATATGTTTTTCTTCCAAATATTCATTGCTTTATATACAATAAGTACAAATCCTCCCATTGTAAATGAAGCAATTGCCATTGCGATAAAATCAAATTCTTTCCACATAAGAAGCATAACTCCTCCTCGTCCTATAATTGCACACAAAAAGGTAATAAAACGAGCAAGTCCTCATTCTTGATGAGTTGGTTGGGGTTTAGACTTAACTTTGTTAAATCTAACTCTCACTTGTTCAATATTGTGTGGCGTTTGTTCACGGGTAGGAACTTCAATATCTTCCTCAGACAGAGAGTATTTCTCATCTTTGTGTTCTGGTTCATTGCGAACAAAGAAGTCAGATTTTTTTTCTTGTTCCTCCTCGTTTTCTGCGGTGTCTTCAGCTTTTTTGTCATTAATGATTTCTTCCTTAGGGGATTCCAACATGGTTTTCCCTTGAGTCTCAGGATGATTATCTTTTGATTTTTCTTTACAAAAACTCCAAGCTCCAACTGCCAAAGCAATTCCATTTACACCAGCCAAAACATAAAAGCTTGCATCAGACCAGAGATATCATACAATTCCCATCTGAATTACGAAAATATAGATCAATAAGTACCAGAGTAATCCGTTTTTTCCCATTTCTTTTCCGTCTCAAAATAAAACATCTTCTTTCATAACTATTTGACATCACTTTTCAAGACAAGATACAAAAAAACTCTTTAAAAATTTGCAAAAGTTTTAAAAAAGAATAAAATAAAAGTGATAAAGGAGTTTGATCCTCCTCAATACAAAAACTTTTATTCTTTTATTAAAGAAAAATGATCAAAAAAATTGCTACCTTTATGATAGGAATTGGACTTATTACTTCTTCTAGCTTGGCATTTGTAAGTGCTCAAGGTAATGCTGCGCAAGGAAGCCTCTCTACTGCTGCTGGAGGATTTGGTCTTAATGCAGGTGTTTCAGACGGAATTAAGGGAGTTAAGGGAACTGGTCAAGATGGTGGAGAAGGTCTTATGACAGTAGTAAGAAATGCCATTAACTGGGTGCTTGGACTTCTTGGTTTGATCACTTTTGTGCTTTTGCTTTGGGGAGGTTTCAATATGGTTACCGCAGCAGGAGATGACAAGAAGTTTGGAGAAGGATTGAAAATTTTGAAAAATGCAGGTATTGGACTTGTGTTTATCGCAGTTTCATGGTTGCTGGTTTCAATGCTTTTCTGGATTATTGGAACGGTTGTTGGATCTTAGTCTACAAAAAAATATGCTCGCTACTTTATGGTAGCGAGTTTTTTTATTTGCTTTTTTTTTGAGGAAAAGTATATATGAACCTATGATGAAAGTCAGCTTTATTTTTCTTTTTTATTATCTATGCTTAGTCCAAACTATCGCTATATTGCACTTGATTTTGAAACGACTGGGCTGGACTTGCAAAGTGATGAGCCTATTCAGATTGGGATTTTAGAGTGTGATACAGAAGGGAACTTTATTGCAGGATATCAGTCACTTCTACGCCCTTCTAAACCAACCAAAGAACTTAAGACGGTTGTTGGCTTTATTACAGGTCTTTCTGCAGATTCATTGCAAGATGCGCCTACTCCAGCAGAAGTTGAGCCTGAAATTCAGCATTTTTTTTGACCAAATACGATTATTGTTTGACATAATATTGCCTTTGATCTTCATTTTTTACAAAAGTTTTTCCCTTCATTAACATTTGCTGATGCAATTGATTCCTTTAAGCTTTCTCAATCTTTGTTGCACTATGTGCCGAGTTATGCTCAAGAGATTCTGATTGCCCAGCTCCAATCTAAGCCAGATTTTCAAAAGTTTCTTGCTTCGCTAAAATTTAGTGGAGAACTAAATTTTCATGACGCTTTTGTAGATGCTAAGTTGTCATTGGCTTTGTTTTGCTATTTGCTAGACAAGATTCAGATTTTGATTGCTAAATATCCTATTCTTGAGCATTTTATCTCTCAGAGTGAGTGAAGACTAGCACAGTTAATTCAAAAAAGTGGTAAAAATCAGACTTTATTGTCTTTTTCTCTCCCAGAACTCAAAAAAATTACCCCCCCCCACACTCAGATGATCTCTGGAAAGTATCCTTTTGATCTTGCTAAATATCGTGACAGAAAATCTTATCAAATTAGAGATGTTGATTTTAAAGATCTTCTTTCTTCACTTGCAAGTCAAAAAAACATTATTCTTGCATTTTCAACCAAAGCAAAGCTTGATATCGCAAAAAATCTCCTCACTGATCTATGAATCAAGAATCTTTGATTTGCCAAAGAAGAACAGACACTTAGTACAGAGGCGCTTGATCGTTTTGCAAAAAAAGGAAAATATTCTGAAGCAGAGCTTGTTTTTCTTTTGAAATACTTTTCACATTTAGAGCAGGGGCTTGGGGTGCTTGACCTCAATTCAAAGGAAGATTATGAAATCTATACTGCACTCAAGGATCAGAGAAAGACTGTTAATTATCCGATTGTTTTGACTACACATGGAGGACTGTTTTCTCTTATTGAACAAGGAAGGTATCAAGATTATTCAATTTTCTTTTTTGATTCTTCTTGGCGGTACAAGAGCTTCAATACTTATCTTTCGCGCTCTTATGATCTCAATTATACGCTCAATTTTCTTGATATGCTTGCTTATAAGTATCATCTCGCTCTCGAATATAGTGACAAAACTAAAGAAGAAGGCTGAATTTTAACCTCATTTATCGAATTTTTTACGGTTTTTGCAGGAATTTTAGGACAGGAAACTAAAAAAATCTTTACGCATACTGATGCTACGACGATGACTCTTGATCCGATCAAGGATAATGTTGCATTTTATCAGACCAATAAGCTTCTGGAGAGATTTTCTGAGTTTAAATCTTCACTTTCTCAGGTTCTTGATGAGGCAGAAATGCAGACTTTGCGAAAGCAGATCGATCATATGTTTAAGATTTTTGAATCAATATGTGTAGTAGAAAAGAAGATGTATTCGAGATCAGATTTTTATTTCCTTTATTCTGAGGAGGTAAAATTTACTACGCGAGCTGAATTTTCGGAAAGTTTTTGACAACACAAGACGCTTTTCCTTTCAAATTATGATCTCAATTTGCCAGCTCTTATTGAGGTTCGTGGTCAGCAAACTCAAAAAATCGAATGAGAAGAAGAACAAATGCAGAACTCTGATTCCACCACCGATAAACTTATGCATTTAAGTAAGACACCTTCTGTATTAAAATTTCTTGAAGATTTTGATACTACAAAAATACCAAATGCATTAATCTTTATCCTTTCTGTACAGAAGGATCAGTCAAGAGAGCTATTTGAAGAAATGATTCATAAAGGGTTAGATCAGAAGTATCTTCTCTTGGTAGAGAATATTACTTGATGAAGTGGTAAGAATCTCTTTAAGGCAAAGACACAGGGAGCAAAAGTTATTATCTGAGGGTATAATTTCCTTCTCCAACTTTTTGCTCAAAAACTTGCAATTTCCCAGCTTATCGTGTATAATTCTAAAGGAGCCCAACAGGATCTTATTTTTAATGATATAGTACGATATGGTAGAGAAAATCTTCGCTAGTTTTGATAAACGAGACTTCTGGAAGTTGCTTGGAACAACCTTGTTTTTCTTTTTGTTGTTTTCTTTTCGAAATCGAGTTGGAGAAAAGCCGGTATCGCTTTTGCAGGTAGATTATTTATCTCAGGATCAGGAATTAGATCGTTCTTTACAGGAGCAGGAGCATGGTAGTCCTGTAGATCCTGTTTACTTTCTCTCTTATCTCTGTCAGCAAAAACCTTCCTATTGTCAAAAGATTACTTATTCTGGAGATTTGTCTGACTTAGACAAGTTTGAATATACAACGCAGTACTTTACGATTCTTTCGTTTCTTGATCAAAATAAAAAGTTTGGAATCCCTGTCGAGTCAGCACTAAAAACCTTTATCATAAATTCGCAAAAGGGTAAGAGGCGCTGAGGAGCTACGGCTTCCAGAATTACAATCAATCTCGACTCTATGGGAGAAAAGTCTGAATATCGAGGGGTGCTTACTCATGAATTTTGACATATTGTCGATCTTGGATCACTTCAATGATCTCAAAAAATAAAAAATCCAGACTTCACAGAATTTGGTAAGCCTAAATTTGCAGTTGATGATCCATCGCTTGAATATTATCGCTTCTCTCGAAATTCGGAGTCTATTAGAAAAAGTATCGCCCAGAAAAAGGATTTTTGTTCTGGCTATGGGATGTCAAATCCGTTTGAGGACTTTGCAGAGTGTCATAATCTCTATCTTAATAATGCTCATCTTTTTAGACAGATGGCGCAGGAATCTAATATTATGAAAAATAAATACAACTTTTTTGCCAATCTCTTTGGCAATGCTAAGCTTCAGGACAATGAGGCAAAACTCCTTTATACGCAACGAAGGCCTCGAGATACGACGGTAATTTAGGGTTTAAAATTTTGCTTGTTGTGTTGGAAGTGCTTGTATAAAATTTTAATACCATATATATGTTCTAAAACATATGCTTTCTTGAAAAGATAAGTAAAAAAGGCTTAAAGACTGATTAAATTCACGACCACTTTTTCTTTGTCTGGCAAAATAAAGTGATCAAAAGGAAAAAGTCAGACTTTTTTCTTTTTTAAAAACCAGGTTCTAGAGCCAATGCGAGATTTAAAACAACCAATTTTTATAAAAAGTGATAAAATAACTAAAAAATCTCTTGATTTTTATTTTTATTTCCATATATATTGTCATCGTCATCATAGACAGACAGATCTGCGGATATGATGTAGTTGGTGTAGCATAGCAGACTTCAGCTCTGTTTGTACGGGTTCGAGTCCCGTTATCCGCTATTTACACTACATTGTAAGGTACAGATGTTTACAAATATTCTTCTCGGATTGTTATTATGTGGTGTGGGGCTTTCGCTTTGTTACTACGCTACTCAGCTTGTGGGTATCTTTGGTAGAAATGCACGAGCAGAGAGAAATCTTGGAGGAACGAGAATTATGATTATTTTGATTGGGTTCTTTGTTGTAGTGTTTGGTGTGTTTGTGATGTTTGGAATGTATAAGGCTTCAAATCCTGTTGGTAGTGTTGGTTCGTGATTTGTTGCAAGATAGTTTTTGGGCTCTTAGCTTAGTTGGTAGAGCGCCTGCTTTGCACGCAGGAGGTCAGGGGTTCGACTCCCCTAGAGTCCAAATTTTGTTTAATGGGGAGATGGCAGAGCGGTCAATTGCATCAGACTGTAAATCTGACGCCTCACGGCTACGTAGGTTCAAATCCTACTCTCCCCAGGTGATACTTTGTGTCCCTATAGTTCAATGGATAGAACAACAGCCTTCTAAGCTGTGGATCCAGGTTCGATCCCTGGTGGGGATAGGTTGTGTGTCTCTTGGGGGTATAAACTGATATTGAAAATGAGTAGCTCTTTTGGTGCTGATTGTTAATATTGCTTTGTATTTTCTAAATTCTTGTATTTTGGCTCTCGTGGTCTAGTGGTTTAGGACGCCACCCTCTCACGGTGGAAATCGAGGGTTCGAACCCCTCCGGGAGCGATTTCTTTATTGTTATTATAATTTTGTATGGAGCAAAAAACTTTTAAGCCCGCTGGAAATAATCAAAATTTTTGAGGGCAGAAAAAGGTGCTTTGAGGTCAGAATAGGTCAGATAAGACAATGACTGCAAATTTTAAGGCAAAGATGATCTATGTAAATGATCAGATTAAGGCTCCAAATATTATGATAATTGATGATGAGAAAAATAATTTGGGAACTTTTCCTAGAAGAGTTGCGTTAGAGATGGCTTCTGAAAAGGGGCTTGATCTTGTTCAGCTTGTGTATGATGCAGAAAAAATGCTTTCTACTGTAAGATTGACAGATTATGGAAAGTATATGTATCAAAAGGGTAAAGAGGAAAAAGAAAGGAGAAAGTCTCAAAAAGGAAAGGATATGAAGGAGTTAAAGGTTAGTTATGCGATTGGGGACAATGATCTTCAGTTAAAAGTAAAAAAAGCACAAGAGATTCTTCAGGAGTGAGATAATGTAAAATTTTCTATCAGACTTAAAGGTCGTGAGAGAATGTATGAAGATAAGGCTGTGCAAAAGTTAAAAATGATTCAAGATGCTTTACTTGATTTTGGGAAGTCTCAGTATGATACTCCTAAAAAGGAGGCAAATGGATATAGTATTATTTTATTTAGTAAATAGTGTGGATTCGATGGCTAATAAGATGAAGTCTCATTCTGGGGCTGCAAAAAGGTTTAAGATTACAAAGTCAAAGAAGGTTGTAGCTTCAAAATCTTGTAATAATCATCTCTTGACCAATAAAGGAAAGACAAATAAGAAATTTGCTTATGGAAAAGAGGTTCTAGGAGCTGCTGCAAAAATGCTAAGAAATTTACTTCCTTATAAATAGTTGATACAATGGTAAGAGTAACAAATGGTCTTGGAAGACAAAGAAAACATAAGAAGTTTATTAACCAAGCTAAGGGGTTTAGATTGGGAAGAAAAAATCTTTACAAGCAGGTAAGACTTGCTCTTGTAAAACAAGGACAACACGCTTATGTAAGTAGAAGATTGAAAAAGAGAGACTTTAGAAGATTGTGGATTGAGAGACTCTCAGCAGTAATTAGAGAAAGAGGTGGAAAATATTCTGTATTTGTAAGCCTTATGAATACAAAGAATGTTAAGTTGGATAGAAAAGTTCTCTCTAATATCGCTGTTGCATTCCCAACTGTGTTTGATGCAATTTATGATGAAATTGTAAAATAAGAATATTAAGGAGGAAGAAAGATAAAAAAAGTCTGACTTCTTCCCTTTGTTCTGCCGGGGTGGTGGAATTGGTAGACACGAAGGACTTAAAATCCTTTGGGACTTAACTCCCGTGCCGGTTCGATTCCGGTCCTCGGCAGTCGCTATTGTTTTTTAATTGTTATTGTTTATATCAATGGGATTTACCGTTCGAAGAACAGGAGATTTGAATACTAATGAAAGAATTATCTCTTTTTATAAAAAGGAGCTTTGGTCTTCACATATCTTGGATAAAGCTAAGA
>JABCPD020000004.1 GCA_013333295.2 candidate division SR1 bacterium
AGATTCCACTACACAAACTGAATACTGTGAAAAAACAGGGAAAACATTAAGAGTTAGATTTATGTATCCTAATGAATGAAGATATACTGACTATTTCAGAGGAATGCAATTAGTGCCACATAACCCCCCTAGATCTATCCGATGAAGTACGACTAATAGTATTCTAAAAACTGCGACAGAAAAACTTGAAATAGCAGTATGAACCCAAGATGAGGTAAGAGTAAATGTATGAGATCCTTATTTAGAATTAAATATGCCATTTACCCGAACTAGTGATTCTTTGTATTTTGTCCTTGCGGTAGGTGAAACTTTAGAATCTGAACATGCTACAGAAAAAATAAGACTATACAATCTTACGAAAAATAGTAATAGACTTCTTAATGAGGGATATCCAAGATATCGTAGCTGTGATACTAGGGTTTCAGAGTGTAGGCATTCTCGTGGAGGAACCGCCTATATTCAAGGATCCTTCTCAAAAGATGTGGTTGGAGACGCAGATTTGATTGACCTTGTATATTATATTGGGGAAGCACAGGGATCTACCCCTCCAATAAATTCAACACAATGACCTGTACCTATGAAATTTATACAACATTCTCATGCACCGAGTGGTAATGAATGTAAGGGTGTAGCAGTAGGTGCATATCAGGTATGTTTAACGGAAAATTGGAAACGTGAATTCTGAATCTCAAAATGGCCAATTTATAGTAATGTGAGAGATAACTTCTTCGATATGCATAATCCTAGAGATTCAAGACCTATTTCTATCTATATAAAGGAAAGTATGAGCTTTTGAAGCGCACAAAAAGACTTATATTTTTATACAGATGCTGGCTTTACGCAGAAAGCTCCAAGATGATATTATTATCTTAATGCAGAATATGCAGGATTTGCTAGTGATTATCCTGACTTATATGCTAGTGGTGTGAAAGGTGTATATGTCGATGATACAGGAAAAGTAAAAACTTGGGTATGAGAGAAACCATTTGAGGTAGTGTATGGTAAATATTATTTCTAATGACCAACCGTTTTACTCAAATAAGATATTCAAAGAAAATTAAAAACTCTGATTTAATTCAGAGTTTTTTTAATTATTAACCAATAATTTTACCTGACAAACATGTCTTGTAAATAGTAGCTCTATCATTGATGTTTTGTATGATAATTCCTTTTTAAGGGACTTGGAGGAGATAAAAGTAGCGAATCCTCTTGAATTATTAGTTGAAATCTTTATTATCCTTGCAAACAAATATTAATAAAATATACATATGAGAAAAACAAGGTCTGGAATAGAGTCCTTTATTATTGGAGGGCTCTTGGTGCTATTTGCGATAGTGCTGTTTGTTTTTGCAGCAGTATTGTTGCTAATTGCTCCACTACTATTGGTATTTGCCATACTGTTCACCACGGTGGCAAGCCTCTTTTTCGGGAGTCTTTACCTGGGAACATTGGTAGCCAAATATACTCGTTTGGCCTATCGAAGAATAGTTGCTTAGGAAAACTCAAACACAATCCAAAAGTCATAGGGCGAATTTGCTTCTATGACTTTTCTTATATAAAAAAAGAGAAGTCTGACTTTACTTCTCTTTCTTATTTTTGAGATCGGACGACTCTTTGTTCTCCATTGACTTCTTTGATTTCTTGGAGCTTTACGAGGATTTTATCTCCGATATTATAGTACTTTTTCCAGTCAATTCCATCAGGAGCTTGGATAAGCTTTTTATGCAAGAGTCATTCTACCCCTTTTACCGTTACAAAGATTCCATAGTTGTAAATTAGTTTTACATAACCTTCATATTCTTCTCCAATTTTGAGCTGAGAGAGGTCAAAGGTCCTACGAGGTCAGGTTTTTGGAGTTTTTTTTATTTCTTGAGGAGTGGATGGTGAATTAGGAGAGTCTGGCTCTGATTTCGTATTCTTTTCCTCAAGGAGTTCTATATTTGGGATGATTTTCATAAAATCAGTCGTCTCAGGATCAAGTCCTGCTTTGAGATAGAGTTCTTTGATTTGTTTTTCTACTTCTTCTGCAGATCCAACCCAGATAGTCAGAGGCTTTTTGTTGCTTCCTATCTCTGTCATGTGCTGCCAGATATCTACAAAGAATTCTAGCTGAGTATTCGGGTTAAGCTTTACAATTCTGCCTTTAGGAACTTGCAGTTTTGCAACATATTCAATAGCCTTAGGTTTTTCGTATCGCACGAGCTTGTGATTTCCTTGTTCAACATCTACGATCATTGCATCAGCAGGCTGCTCATCAATAAAGCCCTCAGACATCAAACCGATATTTTGTTCGACAGTGAGATCGTTGAGATCTTGGACTTGTTTTGGAGTGAGTCCAAGTCATTCGAGTCTGGCTTTTTCTGCTATTTTTTCTTTGGCAGAGAAAGATTTTTTATTCCATGCATTCATGAGTTTTTCAAGTTTTCCTCTTTCCATAGCATATCTTTGACGAGACTGTTTACGTACCTTTTCGATAAAGTCAGGATCTCCATCAGTTTGAAATGGAGGCAATGTCTTCATAGAAAAAGGATCCGAGCTGACTCCCTCTACCATGAGTCTCGTATATGCAGTAAATTTTGGGAGCGAAATCATATCATTTACTGAGACAATCTCCTTAAATTGAGAGGTCATCACAGAGGCATCATCATACCCGAGGGTAAAAGAGAATATCGTACCTACATTTCCAAAGATCGCATCTTTGATCGTCTCATCTAGCTGGGAAGTATACTGATTGGCTACAATAAGAGAGAGCTTATACTTTCTGGCTTCTGAGAGAATTGTCGCAAACGATTTTGTCGCAAAGTTTTGAAACTCATCGATATAGAGGTAGAATGGTTTTCTCAAGTGTTTTGCCATATCAGCTCTTCCCATCGCATCGATCTGGATTTTTGTTACCATGAGCGAACCAATCATATTTGCATTATCTTCTCCAATCTTTCCCTTTGAGAGGTTTACGAGAACGATTTTTCACTCATCCATTGCCTTTCTGATAGAGAGTTTACTTCTCGGCTGTCCAAAGATATTTCTTACCAAACGAGAGGAAAGAAACTGACCTACTTTGTTGGTAATTGGTCAGACAGCTTCTTCTCTTGTTTATCTTGCCATTTATTAAATTCATTATGCCAAAATTTAAGCAAAAGAGGATCTTTTACATTACTAATGACCTCATCACGAAATTCCTTGTCTGTCAGTACTCTCAAAATGTGCATGAGCGTTGCATTTGGATAATCGATGATAGAAAGCACTACATTTCTCAGGATATACTCAAGTCTTGGTCCCCATGAGTTTTCAAAGAGTTTCTGGAAGGTTGCAACCACTCCAGAGGCGAGCTTGTTTTTTTCTGTTTCGTTGTCCGCTTGCAAAAGGTTGAATCCGATCGGATATTCCGCATCTCAGACATCAAAGAGGATTACGTCATTGATGCGGTTTGGTGGGATATACTCAAGCAAATCATCTACGAGTTCTCCATGAGGATCCAAGAGGCAGAGTCCATTTCCGGCTCTCATATCAGAGATGATCATATTGTTGATAAAGGTGGATTTTCCAGTACCGGTCTTACCAACGATATAGATATGTCTAAATTTATCTTCTTCACGAATTCAAAATCTGATTTTTTGCCCTCTATAGTCAGTATCCCCGATCAGAGTAAGTTCCCTTTCAGGGGTGTTCTCAGGAGTCGGAATAAGTGTTGGGTAAGGGAGTTTTCTATATACGGTATATTCCAGTCCTTTGACAAAATTATTCTTTGTAGGAAGATGAAAAAGGTTGATTACTTGAGAAAAATTCACTGGCGTCCAGACGGCTTTCTCTTTCTTTTCCCAGCTTCCCTTTGCCAAAAAAGGAGCAAAAACTGATCCCAAGGTCGTTCCTACGCTTTCTTTTACATAAGGATCATTTCCCTGAATCTGCCATCGCATATTCATAAACAAATTGACTTCCGCCTTCTTTTCTTCAGGCTTTTCTTCTTCCTTTTTGCCACTATTTCGCATGTAAGAGATTACTTTCTTGGCTCCATTGAGAAATTTGGTCAGATCATCTTCCTCGATTTTGAAGGTATATTCAAAACAGATCTTCAAAACTGAATCCTTGTCTACGTTTTGAAATACCGCAAAGATTTCATTCATCGGATCTAGGTAGGAGCCATCTCTGGTAAATTCTTCTTTGGTCTTGAGGAGTCCTCCCTCAGAAATTCAGAGGAATTTTCTTCCCTCGCCAAGAGGAATTTTCCCTACTTCAATAAGGTCAGAAGTTGTAAAAGTGGTATAAAAAGTATTTTTAAAATAAGACTGAAAATCTCTAGGAAGCTTGACAAAAAGCTTGATCTCAGCCATATTTCCCATGATCATAAAGCTGATTTTTTTAGTTTTGAGAGAAACAAGGTTTTTGATAACCTTTTCCCAGTATCCCACCCCAAGCTCATTGTCTTTAAAAGGTTTGATCTGATAATATACATATTGAGAGAGCGGTTGGCTCATAGCGCGTATTATCATAAATAAACTTCCCTTCTATTATATCCAAAAAATCCAAAAAAACAAGAAAAGCCTGATTTTTTTCGTCTTGTCAAGGTGGGATGTTGGATTATCTTTTCTAAACATTGATTCTTTGGTATTTTACAGATTATGTGGTGTATGTTGAATGATAATTGATCTGATGATATTTTTGATTGATTTTTAGTTTTAAAGGAGTATATTAGTTATTGTAAAACAAATATTTCACAAAAAATAATATCGCTTTGCGTTGTTTACTTTGTAAACAATATTCCTTCTTGAGAGGAACACTATATGAATGAGTTAAACTTGCACACTTATCCCAAATAAAAGTGCAAGCAGTAAATTAGTCTGACTGAGACAAGACTAAAAAACAATTTTTTGGCTTAATCAAACAGGAAAACCATATAATGTTACTACTTTGTGGGACGATGATTATTGGTACTGTTCTAAGTTAATGTGGAGAGGCTATTATGATGTTTTAGGAGTTGATATTGATAATGATGGAGGGTATTTTTGCTTTCCAGATGATATTCTCAATTCAAGGTATTTCTCTACAACCGTCTACTCTCAGTAGTAGATCTAACAGGATGTAGGAAATACCTACATCCTGTATCTTTTTTTATCTGATAGGAATTGCTGATGTTTAAAACATTTCGAGAAAAAGCTTGACTAGTTGTTTTGATTGTTTGGTTATTATCTATGCTTGCTAGAGTAGAAACTCTTTCTAGAGCAAATGCTGATCCGTTCTATTTTTTGATGAGTGCATCTATCTTTATAGAAGTTATTTGGTATAAAAAATACCATCTTTTCAGACTTAATTTTTGGTGATGGTTGCTTATTTTGATCTATACGGTATTTTGGATTTTTTTCTTTTTGTACTTATTGTTAATGGTTGCTTTTGATATCCGAGAGATTCGAATTATTCAAATCTTGATTTTCTTCTATTTGCAAACGCTTAGTAATCGTACGATTAAAAAATGGATCTTCAAATGGTGTAGTAAAAAATAAAAATTTTAGCACTTCTTTTATAATAGTAGCTCCAATGAAACAAAAACTTCTTCTCTGAATGGTTTGCCTTTTGGGATTAGTGTTATGATTTTGTGCGGTGGTCGTATATTAAGGTACTCTATTCAAAGTCCAGTGAAATACGGCAAAACTTGTGATTGGGAAAGGTGTGGAGCGGCATTAGATGATATTATTTTGGAGAATAGGAACTAAATCTAATTTAATTGTTCATTTATACATTGATGATAATGACGCTTATAGGAACTTTTATGTGGATAGTTTATAGCACTTCTTCCCTCTTAATAAGCCAATGTCTTTATCCTACTCGCTTTTCATTCAAGTTATTTGCATTCACTTTTGTGCATTGTGTGGTTATGTTGCCGTTATTTTGACTTTTTGCGGAGGTGGTAGATTTTTGGGGCGTTGGGCTGATTATTCGAGTATTTTGGACGCTTTCAGATCTTTGTTGGAGGAGGATGCTGTTTCCCAAAATTCATCGTCCTTCAATGTTGGTATTGTTTTGAAAATGTTTAGTTCTTGTGCTTATTCTCTTGTTGATATATGGGGTTGGAGCGATGCTTTGGATAGATTTCCCTGAGTTTTTCAAAACCTTTTGATTGATAATGGGATCTTGAGTGACAAGTATGTTTTTATAAAAGCAAAAATCCTGACTTCATACCTCATTTTCCCTCTTGTCACAAACTCTTTCAAAAATCTCTAAACTTCCTCCAAAATCAGGCTTACAGTTTTTTTCTTGCAAATGCAGAATGAAATCATATAGTAGGAGTGAATTTTTTACAATCTAAAATAAAACCCATGAAGCTCGATGGAAAAAGTATACAAATTGCAATGATGCATTTGGTCGAAGAATATAAGCTCGATCCTTATCAAGTACTAGAGGTAATTAGAAATGGAATCAAATCTGGATTTAAGAGAGATTATCCCGAGTTTAGAAAAGCGGAAATCCTCGTAAATATCGAAAATGATGGAACAGTAAGTATCTATAAGGCACTACTTGTGGTAGAGGAGATTGAAAATGAGGATACCCAAATCAAGCTTGCAGATGCGCAAAAAGAAAGAGCTGATATTGAGGTAGGAGAGCAGATGCTTATCAATATTACCCCAGACAAACTTGAGCTTTCAAGAGTTGCTGCTCAGGTTGCTGCTCAAACCATCAAACAAGGAATCAAAAATATCGAAAGAGAAAAATTCTACGACAAATTTCAAGATAAGGAAGGAGCTTTGCTCAAGGCAAAAGTACTTAGAATCCATGAAGATAGTATTATCCTTGATATTGAGGGGACAAATGTGGTCCTTCCATCAGAAAGTCAAGTTCCAAACAAACTTTATGAACAGGGTGAGGAGATCTTTGTCTTCCTAAAAAAAATTGGAAAAGATGCTGGAGGAGTGCTCTTGGATATTACTCAATCCTCACCTGAGTATGTAGAAGCGCTTTTGAGAACCTATATTGCAGAACTTGAAGAAGGATCTGTTGTTATTGATAAGATTGCTAGAATTCCAGGTAAAAAGACTAAAATTCTGATCTCTTCAACAGTTGAAGGTTTGGATCCTATTGGGGTAATGGTTGGAGAAAGAGGGGATAGAATTGCTACCCTTACTTCACTCCTTGATGGAGAAAAGGTTGACTTTGTGCAAAATACTCAAGAACCAACAGAACTTCTTATTAGGCTTTTTGCTCCTGCAAAGGTAGAGTCAGTTTCATTCCCAGCAGAAGGGGAGGCTGTAGTTCGTATACAAGAAGACCAAAAACCCCTTGCTATTGGAAAGGGTGCTGTAAATATCAAGCTCGTATCTCAACTCTCAGGATATAGAGTAAAGGTTATCTAATCAATAGAAAGAAAGTCCGCACACTAGAGGCGGACCTTTTCTTGTATTCAGCTTTTACTTTTTGGATGTAATTTTATGATCAATGTGCATTCTATTGAAACTTTTGCGACTCAAGATGGTCCAGGGGTTAGACTTGTAGTCTTTTTGCAGTGATGTATGTTTAAGTGCCTTTATTGTCACAATCCCGATACGATTCCATTTGAAAATCCTAGCGCAAAACTAATGTCTGCTGATGATATTTTGGCGCTTGCCAACAAGCAAAGAGGGTATTTTGGCAAAAATGGAGGAATTACCTTTTCGGGTTGAGCACCACTTATCCAGGCTAAAGAGCTTCTCCCTATAGTAAAAAAGCTAAAGTCTGAATGATATCATATTTGTATTGATACCAACTGTTTTATCCAAACTCCAGAAGCCAGAGAGGTGCTTGCCTTAGCAGATCTTATTCTCCCTGATATCAAGCATATGCATTCACTCAAGCATCTCAAGCTCGTTGGTCAAAAAAACGACAATACTTTTTCTACACTTGCTTATCTTGAGCAAATCCAAAAACCATATCGACTTAGATATGTGCTTGTGCCTGGATATTCAGATGATCCAGAAGACATTGCAGAACTTGGAAAATATGTTGCGACCCTCAAATCTATGCTGAGAATCGAGCTCTTGCCTTATCATAATCTAGGGAAAGAAAAACGAGAAAAGATGGGACGAAAGTATCCACTTGAGGGTCTTGCTGCGGCAACTCGTGAGGATCTGGACAGGGCAAAAGCTATTCTCGATCAATATACAGACAAAGTCTTTTTGAGAGGATAATTTACTTATTTTAAGGGAAATGAGGTTATAAGTCAGTTTTTTCTGACTTTTTTGTTTTTAGTTATTTATTTTGGAATAAGAAAATAAAAAAATCTGATTTCCTCTTGCATTTATTTTTAATTTCTGTATAGTATCAGGTATCTTTGCCAGAGACAGTAGGTGAGGTCATTAGATTTCATAAATCCTACCGAGGTTATTCTTAATTGTATTCAGACTTTTAGAGCTTTTGCACTATTTGTCGAAATCTAAGAAGACTCAGGCATTGAGTTCTTTTTTATTTCAAGGTTTACTGCACGATGACAATCTCAAAACAACAAAAAATTGAGCTTGTAAAACAGTATGCGCAAGACCTTCAGTCTGCTAAAAATGTAGTAGTGCTTCAGCAATCTGGATTGCCTGTGACACTTTCTACAACTATCAGAAAAGAAGTTATTGCTGCTGATGGTAAGTACAATGTTATCAGAAAAAAGCTGTTTATGCTTGCTCTTAAAGAGGCAGGTTTTGATACTGTGGAAGAAAACGATCTTGAAGGATCTGTAGTAGTACTTTATGCAAATGAAGACGAATACGCTCCTATGAAGGTTGTAAACAAGTATGCTAAGCAGATTGCAGCAGATAGAGAGCTTAAGGCTTCTATCAAGTTCCTTGGAGGTTGGTATGACAAGAAATGGCACAACGCTGAGTATGTGACAGAGCTTGCAAATATCCCATCAAGAGAAGAGTTGCTTTCAAAGTTGGCGTACCTTTTCAATTACCCAGTACAATCATTTGCTGCTGTGATTGATCAAATCGCAAAAAAAGCTGAATAGGCTTTCTCCTATTCAAAACTTAATCCAACTTAAAACACTTTTTATTTGTTATGTTTTGTAAACAATGGATTTGACTAAAAATCAACAACAGATCTTGGATCTTGTAAAAGAAATGAATGCTGTTGAACTTAACGGGCTTGTAAAAGCTTTGGAAGAAGAATTTGGAGTAACTGCTGCTGCTATGGTAGTTGCTGGAGGTGCTGCTGCTGGAGCTGCTGCTGCAGACGCTGGTGCATCTGATGCTATGAATGTTGAACTTGCTGATGCAGGACAACAAAAGATCGCTGTTATTAAAGTAGTTAAGGAAGTTCTTGGACTTGACCTTAAAGCTGCTAAGGAATTGGTTGAAAAAGCACCAGTTATCATTAAAGAAAATGTTAAGGCAGAAGAAGCTGAAGCTTTGAAGACTAAGCTTACTGAAGCTGGAGCAACTATTAACTTTAAATAGTTTTTAGTAAAAAAATAACAGAAATCAGATTTTTGATTTCA
>JABCPD020000005.1 GCA_013333295.2 candidate division SR1 bacterium
ATAGGTAAAAGGTAGAAAAGGATTGATAGCTTGAAAGAATTTGCTTGATAATTCTATAGGGAATGTTCCTCCAGCTGCGGAAAGTTGGAGCACCAAAAAAATAATAACCAAGGCTTTTCCTGCATTCCCAAAGGTAGAAACCGTAGTATATACAACCATAGAAAATACCGTAGCAATCCATAATGCAGCAGCAAAAAAAGCTCGAGGATCTGCAACATAAGCATCTAAAAGCCACATATCTCACAAAGAGACTACCATTCCTTGAACTAATGCAATAGTCAAAAAGAGCAACCACTTCCCCAAATATTTTTCGTAAGACTTGCATTTTTCAAATTCACTTCCTCTCACTTTAGTAGTAAGAAGAGATATACTCAAAAGAGACCCTACCCAAATCGCTAAAGTCGTAAAAAACGGAGACATTGCGGATCCATAATTAGGGATAGAAAAAAGCTTGTTTTCAACAAGCTCTACTGGCTCTGAAACAAAATCTCAAAATCTTCCTGGATTAAGAGTCGCTAATTCAATGAGCTCATTAATCTTACCAGTATTTTTAAACTTTTGAAGCTGATTATCAATAGTTCTGAAACTTGACTGTAATTTTGGCAATTTGTCTTGAAAAGCTCTAATTTTTTCAATCTCAGTATTCAAAATATCAACACCTCCTCAAATATTATCCTGAATATCAGGGAGCTTTTTATCTCGTTTTTCCAATTTATCAGATGCCTTATCTGATTTTTCTACCAGACCACTTAAAACTTCCATCAACAAAGGCTCAATTTCATTTTGATATTCTTCTGAGATTTCATCAAGAGTATTAGTCAAATCAGACCTAAGATTTTGTAAAGATTTTTGAGTACTTTTTCAAAAATCAATAGAATTCTGAATCTCAGACTCCGTTTTTGACAAAGCTCAACGAAGATTACGGCTCTTTGCATCTGCAGCATTAAGCTTTGCAATAACCGCATCAAGCTTCCCAACAATTTTAGCATTTGGCAAAATACTTGCTATAATCCCTCTAACTTGGGAAAGAGTAGAGGAGTGAGTCCCAATCTGACTTTCTAAATGCATAAGTTTTGGATTGATACGATCAATATCATCAGAAAAAGCCTGATTTTTTTGATCTATTTTATTCAAAATACGAGAAAATTCTGAGTCAACATCATTACTGATATTCTTAAGATCAGATTTATAACCTCTTAACTTTTGAGGAGTTGTTTGCAAAAAATCCAAACTCTTCTGAGCAAGGAGCGAAGTTTGACCGAGAGTCTCTCTTGCATCGTTGAGACTATTTTGAACTTGAGGAATCTTTCCATACATTTCTTCTAACTTGTATCTCCCACGATAAGATAATTCAAGGACTTTAGTCAGCTTTTTATCGAATTGATCTAAACTCTGCCTAGCATCATGAACAAAATCAATCAAAGAATAGACACTTTGTTTACTATTTTTAAGATCAAATCAAATGAGATTAAGTTTTTCCATAAGCACACGATTAACCGTATCTACAAAAGATTTCTGAATATTATCCTTAATAGTAGAGGCCCCTTTATCAGTAATCTTGGGAGCAATAGCATTGATCTTTTCATTTACTGTATAATGGATTTCAGGATGTTTGGGATATTGATCCAAAAGACTAACCATCTTCTCCGAAAATCAGGTTTCTATTACTATTGATGCATAATACTTTCCTAGTCTCGTACCTTCCTGAGCAATTTCTTCATCAACAAATACCCATCAAATATTCTCATTCTTTTTTAGCTCTTCTACTACATCCCCACCAATATTAACCCACTTTTCCTTAAAAATCGTTCCTGTATCATTGTTAACAACAGCAACTTTGAGCCCTTTTGTATTTCCATAAGGATCTCGAGATGACTTGAGATAAAACCAAGCATACAGCGAAGGCAAAATACACAAAACCAATACAATCAATATCGCAACTCAATTGCCAGCAATCCTTTTAAGATCTGATCGATAAATTCTCCAAATATTCTTCATTTTGATAATGAATAAAACATAAAATCTCCATACAAACTTTGGATAAGTACAAAAGCAAATACTAGTAAAACTCTAGCAAAAAGCAAGCATAAAAACCACAAATCCATTAATATGACAGATATATTTTTTTCTTCTTGACATTTCTATTACCTTTTATACAATAAAAATTATATACAAAAACAATAGCCTTATGAAAGAACTAAAAATCACAATCACATTCCCTGAAGGTTTTGGTAATGTAGCAGTAAATACTGTCATTAAACAATCTGGAGAAGGAGATCAAGTCGAAACAGTATCTTCAACGATGGAGATACTAAAACCCACCTCAAAGGATGGAGAGTCACTACCTTCTTCTAGTATAGAGATTAGCTATGAAGAAGAGAAACTCATTTCAGCATCCTTCAAAACTCCAAAGGTAAAAACATCAACTTAAATTACGCTCTAGTCACTCTAGAGCGTTTTTTCAATAATCCTCAAAAGATAAAAAAATAGCACCCAAGATAGCTCACTGCTATACAAAAGTCCTAAAAATCGAAGTAATAGTAATTCTTAAGCCTGATAAAAAAATCTTAAAAAAGTCTTGCATTTTTTGATAGCATCTATATACTGTACGTGCTACGAAAAAGAAGCACTTAGAAAAATAAAAAGAAAATTCTGAGTCTCTTCTTCGTTCGAAATCCTAATTCAGATTTCTATTTTAATTTCCTTGTAAATTAAAAAAAACAACTGTATGGATATTTATTTTACTTTATAATATCAAAAGAAAATGGCAAAGATTATCGGAATTGACCTTGGAACCACAAATTCCTGTGTGTCATATATGCTCGGAGACAAGTCCGAAGTTATCGCAAACGCAGAAGGAAATAGAACTACTCCTTCTATCGTCTATATCAAGGGAGATGAACTCCTTGTG
Source organism: candidate division SR1 bacterium (assembly GCA_013333295.2). Taxonomy (GTDB): domain Bacteria; phylum Patescibacteriota; class Gracilibacteria; order Absconditabacterales; family Absconditicoccaceae; genus HOT-345. Next base: position 2,912 of record JABCPD020000005.1, read on the forward strand.
GGAGACCTCGCAAAGAGAAAGGCTATCCTTGAACCAAAAAATGTAATCTACGAAGTAAAAAGATGGATCGGTAGAAAATACGATGAAGTTGCTTCTGAACTCAAAAACGTAACCTACGATACCAAAAAAGGATCTGATGGGGGAGTACTTATCGTTGTAGACGGAAAAGAATATAAACCTGAACAAATTTCTGCATTCATTCTCCAGAAATTGAAGTCAGATGCTGAAAAATTCCTTGGAGAAACTGTTTCTCAAGCAGTAATTACTGTACCTGCTTACTTTAACGACTCTCAAAGAAACGCAACAAAAGCAGCTGGAGAAATTGCAGGACTCAAGGTAGAAAGAATCATTAATGAGCCTACTGCTGCTGCACTTGCTTATGGAGAAGGAAAACAATCTGATGAAAAAATCGTAGTATTTGATCTTGGAGGTGGAACTTTTGATGTGACCGTTCTTGAAATTGGTGCTGAAGGAACTTTCCAAGTACTTTCAACTTCTGGAGATACTCAGCTTGGAGGTGCTGACTGGGATCAGAGAATTATCAATCATATCGTAGAGGGATTCAAAGCAAAAGAAGGAATCGATCTTAGAGACAATACTATGGCAATGCAGAGAATCAAAGATGAGGCTGAAAAAGCTAAAAAACAACTTTCTTCAGTAGAAAGAGTAGATATCTCTATTCCATTCATTACTGTTGGACCAGATGGATTGCCTAGAAATCTAGATGAAACACTTACCAGAGCTCAATTTGAAAACATCACTGCAGACCTTTTCAATAGATGTAAAGATCCTGTACTTTCAGCGCTTTCAGACTCAAAGCTCAATAAATCTGAAATCAACGACATTATCCTTGTAGGAGGATCAACTAGAATGCTTAAAGTAAAGCAAATCGTACACGAAATCTTTGGAAAAGAACCTAAGTCAACTGTAAATCCTGATGAATCAGTAGCTCAAGGAGCCTCTATTCAAGGGGGAATCATCCAAGGAGATGTAAAGGATATTCTCTTGCTCGATGTAACTCCGCTCTCTCTTGCAGTAGAGGTAGAAGGAGGTATTGCTCATGTAATGATCCCAAGAAACACGACTATCCCTGCAAAAAAATCAAACATCTATACTACTGCAGTAGATAACCAAAATGCAGTAACCGTACATGTAACTCAAGGAGAAAGACAATTCTCAAGAGACAATAAATCACTTGGAATGTTCAACCTCGAAGGAATCCCTCCAATGAGAAGAGGGCAACCTCAAATCGAAGTAACCTTTGATATCGATGCAAACGGAATCCTCAAGGTACATGCACAGGAAAAATCTACTGGAAAATCTCAAGAAGTAACAATTCAGGGATCAACTAACATCTCTGATGAAGACATCGCAAGAGCAAAGGCTGACGCAGAGAAGTTCGCAGAAGAAGATAGAAAGAGAAAAGAAGTCGTAGAATCAAAGAACAAGCTCGAATCCCTCATCTATCAAATCGAAAACCTTATGAATGATCAAAAGGATAAAATCTCCCCAGAGGACAAAGAGAAAATCCAAAAACTCATTGCTGATGGTAAAGCTGTAAAAGATAGAGAGGATGCAGAAAAGACTCACATCGATTCTGAAATCGAGAGAATTCAATCAGAATTCCAGTCTCTTTTCCAAAAATATCAGGTACAACCTAATGCGGATCAACCTCAATCATCAGCTCAAGGTCAAAATCCTGTAGACGGAGAAGTAATCGACGCTGGATAATCAACCTATCAAATAAGAAAAAAGGGAGAAAAATCAGACTTCTCTCTTTTTTTATCAAAAAATTAGCTATCTTAACAAAAAAAGGTAGCAATGAAATTAGAATTCCTAAATTCACTACTACCTAATGACAATCATATCAACTCTTGAAAGAATTGAACAACACGAAGTTTCTCTTCTTCAAGGGACTTAAGATCATTTTTTTTATCCGTCGATAAGACATCTTCCTCACCTTTCCAAAGGTCAATCTGCATGTTATAGATCTCTATAATACGCATAAAGATCTTTCTTGCCCTATCTCTCTTCCTCATCCTATACAGAAAGAAAACAAGGACCACTAAGAGCACAATAACATATGGGAACGAAATAACATATGACGCTCGCAATGGGAAAGATACAAAAAAATAAACTCCAGCCAAACATAAAGTAAGGTAAAAAATCCGATCCACCCACTTAAGTTTTTTCATAATCTGAGCAGCCTGATTGCTCAAGTTCCAATAATTTTCTTCTTTATTCATAACATTCTTTTTTAATTTCTTTTTATTTTTTCCTACTATATAAAATACATATAAAAAGTCAATAGAATCACCATCTTAATTAAAATTCCTTGACAAAAATAAGAAAAAAGATAAACTAAATCTGACTTTTTACTTCTTGTTCCCCATTGCCATGAAGATCCTCATTTCTCAAAAAAAAGCAATTAACATGCTTGATATTGCTTCAAGATTCGTTTCCAAAAACTCCACCTTGCCAATCCTCCAAAACATCTACCTAAAAGCATCTATCGACGCTCTTTTGATTAGAGCAACTGATATGGAAAAATACATAGAAATTGAAATTCCATGCCAAGTACAACTTGAAGGAGCAATTACTATCAATGCAAAAACCTTCCTTGATATTCTCAAAACTATCGAAGCTGAACAAGTTGAATTTTCTGTAGATCAAAAGACAAATATTCTCACTATCAAAACTGAAAAAGATACCTTTGATATCAATGGAATTGCTGCTACAGAATACGTTGCTCTTCCTGAAGTACCACAAGACAACAACTTTATCATCGATACGCTTACTCTTGCAAAAGGAATTGATCATGTAGAATACGCTGTTACCGAAAAAAGCTTCTCACCTGTACTTACAGGAGTTTTGATGAAAACAAAAAAATCTGATATAGGAGAAGAGTTAGTATTCGTTGGAACAGATAGTTTCAGACTCTCTGAATATAAAATCCCACAATCTCTCAATTCAGACTTTTCTCTTATTATTCCAAAATCTCTTATCAATGATCTTAGGTCAGTTCTTAACTTTGCTATTAGTAAAGAATCCCCAGACATCAAGGTTAATTACTCAGAGAACCTAATTGCTTTTTCTTTTATGATTGATGAAATCAAAATCATCACAACTTCACTTCTTATTCAAGGAAACTTTCCTGATTATGACAGAGAAGAGGTTGTCCCAACAAAATTTGAGGTAAAAATCATGCTTGATAAAAACGAGTGTGAAAAAGCAATCAAAAAAATCTGAATCTTAACCAAGGATATCAATAACTTCATTCAGATAAAAACAGATAGCAATAAAGTAATAATCTCTTCTGGAAAAACTGATAAGGGAGCTGGAACAACAGAAATCCCAGCAATTATTGATGGAAACAGCGATCTTGTATCAGGATTAACCTTTGCCGTTAATGGAAGATACATTTCAGACTTTATAAAAACCATGGATGAGAGTACTCTTATCTTCAATATCATCAATAGCCAAAAACCAATCGTACTTATGGATAAAGACAACTCCTTCAATAGATATGTAGTTAGACCTCTTCTTGGATAATTTACTTTCCAAATTAGCCTTATGAATAAACAAAAGTGATTTACAGTGGTGGAACTCTTTGCGGCTGTTCTCATATTAGGAATAATGATAGCAATGGGAGTCCGAAAATTTTGAAACATAGGAACCGAACGTTATCATGCTGAAAGATGCATAAGCCAAATTTATAGAGAAATTTCCAACTTTTACTCTGAAGCTGCTGGAGGGAAAATCTCGGCTAATGAAGGAGAGACACCTGACGCATATATCATTAGTACTATCGACGATGAAAATAATAAATGACGTATTTTCGCAAACAGATTAATAACTTGATTAGAGTTGTCTTATCAATATAAAGATGAAATAACCTCTATAAAAAAGATTTTTTTTGGAGACATTAGTGGCTGCGAGAAACACAGCAATTGAAAATACATTGTCTTAGGGAAAACAACAATACGAACAGGAACACTTATGCCAAATTTACAAAGTAGAGGAGTACACAGCGCCTTTGAATTAAAAACAAAAAAAAATAGCTCTGAACAAGAACAAATCTTTACTGGAGATATTCACTTTTCTCTCTGTGAAGATGTACACAACACCAATTGTCAAGATTTTTCAAAAATCCTTTTTGATGCAAGAGCATGACTTATCAAAAGATCTATTTGTAAAGAGTATAAAGCCGATGATAAAAAAAAGTGTAAAGAGCGAAATACAGAACTTGAATAACTCTCGAAACTGGAGCAATAAAACCACAGCTCCTTTTTCTTTTTATGAAGCAATGAACTATCCAATTCCAGATAGCAAAAGTCCTTTTTCTCGAACTCAAAAAAATCCCCATCTTGAATCCTTTCTACAAATTATTCGTCAACGACAACGGATATTTCGTTATATTCCTTTTGTAGAAACCGTTTTCCTTGCAAATAGTCTTAGTTTTAATGCATGTAAAGAAAATTCTGACATTGATCTTTTTATCATCACAAAATCAAATCATCTACGAACAGCAAGACTTATTACATCACTAGTTATGGCAATTATAGGGATTAAGAGAAACTCAAAAATATCTGCCAAAAAATTTTGTCTAAGTTTTTTTATCAGTTCTGATCTAAAATCTCTCCAAAGCCTTTTACTAAATGAGCAGGATATCTATCTTCCCTATCGAATTGCTCATTTAGTACCCCTTTATGATCAAAATAAAAAATCAGATTTTTCATCTAATGAACAAAAATTTTATCAACAAAATCTTCGAGTTAAAGACTATCTCCCCAATCGAACTCCTAAACAACATATTTTTCTTAACCTTCCTATAGAACAGGGGAGCAGTACATTCAAAAAAACTATCGAAAAGCTCACAAATAACAAATTTTGATCTTTTATAGAAAATTTAATTATAAAACTTCGAACTCCTCGTATCCAAAAAAAAATAGACCAAAATCCAGACCTTCATCATTGAGTAATATACACCGATCAAATATTAAAATTTCATCATGATAAAAGAGCAGAAATAAGCCAAAAAATAAACGATATCCAAAAACTATCTAGCTAAAAAACCATAGATAACAAAAATATAGCACAAAAAACAAAAACACTATTGTCTTTTATGTCAAGATTGATAGAGTAGCTATTGCATAAAGATACTCCAAATAATTGGAACCATTTATATTCTAGCTTCTCAGTAATGAACGAGATAAAAGCAGTATTTGATATAGGGAACGATAGCATAAAGGCAGTTGTTTTCGCAAATGACAATGGAAAAGAAACCATCCTAGCAAAGCAAATTGAGCCATCTTTTTGACTCAAAAAAGGGAAAATCTTGGATGCCGAAAGATTTACGACAACTATCAACAAAATCGTAGAAAATTTTAGCAAAAAACTTGGAGGAGATTTTATAGAAAATGTTGTAATCAGCCTTTCTCATCCAGAAATGATTATTAGCAGAATCTACGAATCAAAAAGAATTCTTCAAGAAGAAGTAACTGAAGATGATGCAGATCATCTCTCAAGAATCATTGATGATATTTCAGGAAAAGATAATTATGAAACCCTAAAAATCCTTCCTGTTTGCCGAATCATTGATGAAGAAAAAAGAGAAAAAGATCCTGTAGGTCTAAAGTGTAAAAAGCTTGAACTTGTTGCGGACGTCTTCATGATACCAAAAAACTTTCACACAGGTCTTACCGATGCTTTTGATAAGGTTGGATTAAACATCATAGATATCATCCCAAACATTATGGCTACACCTGAGATTTGTATTGATTATGATCATAAAGATCTAGGAACTCTCCTAATCGATATTGGGAAAAATCAAACAAGTTATGTAGTATATGAGGAAGGATATGCTGTAGCATATGGAACAATTCCTCTTGGATGAGAAGATGTGACCAAAGATATCTCTATCTGAATGCAAGTAGATATCAAGGATGCAGAAGAGATCAAAAGAACTCTTGGTACTGCACTTATGACAGAAGATATCATGACAGATACTGAAATGGATGTCGCCTTCCTCTCAGAAATTATCAATGCAAGATATGAAGAAATTTTCAATAAGATTATCACAAGACTTCAAAAAATAGATAAAGACTGAAGACTTCCTGGTGGAGTTCTCCTTGTTGGAGGAGGTAGTAAAATGAATAATCTTGATCTTCTTGCAAAAGTCCTCTTTAGACTTTCAGCTTCTTATGCCAAAGATATTACTATGAATATTTGAGATTTAGGAAACAATAGTCAATTTATCAATTTGTTAGCAGCATACTACCGATCAAATAAATATATGGATATCGACTCAAGAAAGATTAGTTTTAAACCAGGAAAATTCATTGGAAAAATTACTGACTTCTTCAAGTCTTTAGTCTAAAAATACAGATTACAAAAAGACAAAAAAATCAGATTTCTTTCTTCTTTTTGAAGAGTAAATTTTATCTTGTATATATGATAACAAATGATTACCACTGAAATGATCCCAGAATTTATCCCTGGAGCTAAGATTAAAGTTTTTGGAGTAGGAGGTTGCGGAAATAAAGCAATCAATAGAATGATTGATGAAGGAATGAGCAAGGAAGTTGAATTTGTAGCAGTAAATACTGATACTCAAGATCTTGGACAAAGTAAAGCTCAAAAAACTATTAACATCGGACTTAATGTTTCAAAAGGACTTGGTGCTGGAGCAAATCCTGAAATTGGAAGAAAAGCAGCAGAAGAAGACGAAATGAATATCAAGTCTGTTCTACAAGATGCAAATATGGTATTTGTAACAGCAGGTATGGGAGGAGGAACTGGAACTGGAGCTGCTCCAGTAGTTGCAAATCTTGCAAAATCTATGGGAATTCTCACCATTGGAATCGTAACAAAACCATTCAGTTTTGAAGGGAAAAAGAGGGCAGACAATGCAGAAGAAGGACTTAAAAAAATGAAAGAAGTAGTAGATACCCTCATTGTTATTCCTAATGATAAGATTTATCTTACCATCGACAAGAAAACAACCTTCAAACAAGCATTCTTGATGATTGATAAAATTCTTTACCTTGGAGTACAAGGAATCACTGACTTGATCACAAAGCCAGGAGATATCAATATTGACTTTGCCGATATCCAAACTGTAATGAAGGACTCAGGAAATGCATTGCTTGGTATCGGATACGGAGTTGGTGAAAAGAGAGCAGTAGATGCTGCAAGACAAGCTATTTCAAATCCTCTTCTTGAAACAAACCTTGATGGAGCAAAGAATGTAATCTTCGCAATCTCTGGGGGAGAAGACCTTACTCCTATGGAAGTAAGCGATGCTGCAGAAGTTGTAAGAGAGATCCTTGATGATGATGTAAATATGATTTGGGGAATGAGTTTGGACAATTCATTTGAAGACGAAGTAAAGGTAACAATTATTGCAACTGGATTTGAAGAGCAGAGTAAAGAGCCAGTTATCAAGACGGTTCAGAGAGATTTTCTAGGGAAAAGAACTGATCAACCAAGTAGAACTTCTGAAAACTTTCTCACAAGATCAGTAAGAACTGAAGCTCCATCTCAAGCAACTCCTACACAACAAGAACCTGTAGCTGAAGCAGAAGATCTTGAAACGCCAGCTTTTCTTAGAAGAAAAATGCAATAGCATACATGGTTTTAGAATAGTGTCAAGATATTAAAAGGGAAAAAAGTCAGATTTCTTGCCTCTTTTCTCTTTTATTCTTATACTTAAAGTGTTTATCAAGGTACTTATCACAATGAAACTTAAAATTGCCACTACACAAAATACGACAGCCTATCAATGAGAAATAAAAGAAATCTGACTTCCAACAGAGCAGGGCTTGCTAACAATAAAACAAACAAATACACCTAGCGTTCTCAAACTCATTCCAGGGATTGTTTCTTTTACTGACGAAAAAGGGAGTATTCAAAATATCAGCATTTCAAAAGGGATTGCACTCATTTCTCCAAATGAAATCAATATCACCGTCTCAACCCTAACAACCTCTCCTCTCAAAAAAATCACAGAACTTCGTAATAATCAATATCTCCTTGAACTAAAGCTAGCTAAGCTAAAAAACACAGGAGATATTGAATCAATCAACATGCTTATTGACCAAATCGAAAAGGTTAAAGCAGATATTCTCCTCGCAAACAGCTAATTCCTTTATCAGACACCTCAATTTATGAGGTGTTTTTTTATTTCTAACAATTAAATACTAAAAAAAGGATTGATTTGGATTCTAATATCTTTATCATTACAAGGAAAAATTTATTTTTATTAAATAAAAATGAAAATATATTCAAAACTAATCTTTTCATTTTTTCTGATTCTTGTTTCTATAGGTTTGGCTTTTGCTCAGGTCTCCATACCAAGTCAAGATTTTAATCTTGGGACAAATGTAAGGGGTCTATGGGATCAGACTGCTCAGACTTTGACAGTTCAAGGGAATGGAAAAATAGACGGAGATCTTTGGGATGATGTTAAAAACACATTAAAACTGACTCAAGATAATGCAAAAGACATAAAGATTTTTTTTGAAAAAGATATCAAATTTCCAGATCGAGCAGATAATTTTTTTTATCAAGTAAAAGCCTCAGAAATTAACTTTCATCCAAATATGGACACAAGTAATGTAACTAATATGTTTGCGATGTTTGCTGAAGCAGAAAATTTCAATGGGAATATCTCAAAATGGAATACAAGTAATGTAACCCTTATGACAGCTATGTTTGCTTGAGCTACAAAATTTAATAGCGATATTTCAAACTGGAATACGAGTAATGTATATGATATGGGACAGATGTTTTCTTGAGCTATAGAATTTAATAGCGATATTTCAAAGTGGGATACTACCAATGTAAAAAGTATGCAAGGAATGTTCTCTTGAGTAACAAAATTTAATAGTGATATTTCAAACTGGAGCTTCCAAAAACTCCATCCTAGCGTTCGAGGGATCACAATCAATAGTGATTGAACTAATACTAGAGATTTTGAATATCCAAGTATATATTATGAAAAACTTTTGAAAAATCTCGAAATACATTTCCGCCCTTTGACATCATTAAATAGAAAAACTATTGCCGTTCAATCAACATATTGTGAAACTCATAAACTAAGAGATAACTTAATACAAAAAGGATTAAAGATAACTCATGATAAATTTGATTGTCATCCGAAGCTCAGTATTTCGGCACCCACAACACTCAGTGGCTCTGCAATTACAGACACAACAATCACTTTTGAAAGTGAACTATCTTTAACAAACGGAGATCTTTCTAGTCTATCTGTCGATACAGATAATACAACAGTAAAATATTCAGACTTCAACTGTTCTCTCGATACAGATCCAAAGAAAGTCCAATGTAGCATAAAAATAACAGCTACAAAAGAGGAACAAGCTCCAAAGCTGTCAATTAAATTTTTTAAAGATATCTGAAACAACAGAAAAATAGCTGCAACTGCCTCAACAGAATATATTGCAATCGATGAGGTCAAACCAGGTATTTCAAACCTTTCGTCTAATAGTATCAATCATGGGAAAACATGGGAAATTTCCTTTCAAACAAATGATGAATGAGGAGCGGGACTTTGGAAAGAGAATGAAAAATCTGATCCAAAATATAATGATAGAGCTATAACTTATGGGATATCCTCAAATAAAACTTGTGATAACTATACAAATCTAGGAAAATTAGAGCCTCGAACAACAGAGCCATTCAACTATACTTTTGATTTCTTAGACTCAAACCACAATAATAAATATCTCTGTATTCAAGTAAAGGATAAGGTTGGAAATACCCAAATAAGCAGTATTGCAGATCCTATCAACATCAATATCCCGCCTCAACTCCCATCTCAGTCAACAACTATAAAAGAGACCTCTATTATAGGGACGACAGTCCTTACCTTACAAGGAACTGACCAAAATCCAGGAGAAACAAAGTCACTTAAATATAAAGTTATTGATTGAAATATTGATGACGCTTTTTCCCTCAATAGAAATGAAATTAAAGTAAATAAACCGTTGAATCATGAAAACCTAGCACAATATAATCTCAAAATACAAGTAGAAGATGAAAGAGGATTAACAGGGGAGGCGATCATGACCATCTCAATTCAAGATGACCTTGCTCCACAGTTTGAAGCACTCCCATCTCAGATAATCTCTCTAAAAAGAAGAAGATCTATAGCCCCATCAATTAGTTTTTTAGCAAAAGATAATGGTAAATTGACTAGTGTTAATATAACTAACTTACCACTGGGATTAACAGCTACCACAGAAAAACTTAATGATAAAGAAATAAAAATTATAATATCAGGAGCTCCTACATTAAATTGAATATATACCACAACGGTCATAGCAACTGATAATGAAGGAATCACAATAGAAAAAGCAATTAAATTTCACGTAAGAAATATAAATAACAATCAAACTTCTCAATTTTATGATAACTGTCCTAACTGAGATCACTCAGGAAGTAGAACAGATGGAAGATGTGGAGCGATTCCAGCACAGATCAATACTGGAGGAAACCAAATCATTCTCCCACCTAGTATAAATTTTAGCGGAGATCAAGTACTTCTTCTAACAGGAGAGGTAAAACAATCTCTAGACGTAGAATCTGAACTTATTGAAGGAAAAACTAAATATCAAGATACCGCAATCTTCAATCCAACAGTTGAAAATGGAAAGTGTTATACGAGAAGAGAATATCTCGGAATTAAAGATTCGGAAACACTAGTTACTTCTGAAGAATTTAAAAAGGCTTTATCATTCTTGCGAAGTTATGAAATGACGATGTTTGATAGTGTAGATAGTTTTGCTCCTTATAGAAATCTCTCGAGAGAAGAAGCCGCTAAAATCTTTTCAAACTTTGCAATGCATGTGCTTTGTAGAAAACCAGATATGAACTTGTCAGTAAAATATTCTGATGTAGAAAATGCAGATCCAAGCCTCAAACCTTATATTACGCTAGCTTATCAGCTTGGAGTGATGAAAGGAAGTGGAATGGGAGATGGTGAATTTAGACCGTTTGACGCTATTAGTAAAGCAGAAGTAAATGCGGTACTTATCAGAATGATTCTTAAGTCTTACCTTGATGAAAAAGAGACAGAACTCAAAACACGATACTCAGAATATAATAAAGTAGCAACAGATCTTGGTATTATCAATCAAGGAGCAGGAGCTGAGGCTGTACCAAGACATGATGTAGCACTAATGCTGTTCAGAGCCTACAAACATCAAGTATTTGATCGGAGAAATATCGATTATTTCTCTTATGTACTCAATTCTAGAGATCTCTTTGTTAGATAAACTAAAAAACTCAGAAACGTTCTCTGAGTTTTTTCTAAAGAATAAAAATAAATATCGTTGCAAATGAAGAGAGTTTCTTTATACTTACACTAAATTTATTATTTCACAGATACTATGTATTTTGCTGTCCTTGGAAAAAACCGCGAACTCAGTCTTAAAGAACTCGAATTTGCCAAAGTCACCAATCTTCATTCAGCTCAAAATCAAAAAATTGTACTTTTTGACTCCGCAGAAGAAGATAAACTCAATCAACTTGCGGGAATTATTAAACGATGAAAAATAATAGAAACTGACTTAGATCAGGTTTTTACTGCTTTCCCAGAAAAAAGAATTCTTTGGGTAGCAGACAAAAACCAAGGGATAAACCTCAAAAAACAATATAAGCTCAAAAGATTCAAACAAACTGATATCCTACACACAGATAAAGAAGTAAGAAACAAAGGGATCGAACTAATAAGAATTACTCATCAACGAGGACTTGTACTCGGTTATCAAAATATCCAGCTCTATGAAATTACCGATTTTGAAAAGCCTGCTCGTAGCATGCAAATGGGGATGATGCCTGCAAAATTAACCCATACCATGCTCAATATTGCTCGCGCACAGATTCCAGAGCAGAGGAATCCTATCATCTATGATCCATTTACCGGATCTGGGACAACATGATTCCTCGCAAACAATGATGGGCTTAATTTCATAGGATCAGACCTTAAGCTCACCTTTGCTGAACAAAATCAAAAATGGTGGCTATCAAGAAAGGAAAACCAAAACAAAAATCTGACTTTTGACCTCTTTATCCATGACGCCACAAAGCCTTTTGAAAAGCCAGATCTCTTTAAGTGAAAAACTCCACTTATCGTAACAGAAGGTTGGCTAGGGCCTGTCATCAAACTTTCTACTACTCCAGATCAAATCAAAGAATATCAAAGACGAGTAAAAAATGTTTACGTTCAGCGAATCGAGCAAATGGGAACTGCATTCCCAGAAAAGCCAAGTATGGTTTTCACAATTCCGATTTACCTTTGATACGAAAATTTTATCGAACAAGCTGTTATGGAAACAGCCTATCAAGCAGGATTCCGCTTTTCGAGCATCGATGAACTCTACAAAAGAGACCAACATAAAGTAGCCAGAAAAATCATCATACTTACCCCTCAAAATTAAGATCTGGTCATCTCGATCAGATTTTTCTTTCTCCGTAAAACAAGGCAAAAAAATCAGACTCCTGTTTTTTTACAACATAAGATTCAGACTTTTATCTTGTTTTTCTCAAGCAAAAAAATACACTTAAAGCTAAAGATTTACTCATTATTAAATCAATAATGCAAAAACATAGACCAGCGATCGTAGCTCCTGGAGGCTCTCACCAAAAAGCCGTTACTGCTGCAAAATATGGAGCAGAGGAGGTATATATGGGCGTTCCTTTTACCTCTCTCAGAATGAGAAGCAACAAACTTGGAGACTTTGTAAAATTAAAAAAGACTGTAGATGAGGTTCATAACCTTGGATCTAAGGTATTTTTGACAATGAACATTTTCCCTCGTAATGTAGATATCAAAATTTTTGAAGCAACAGTCGAAAAAGTAGCAGAAATGGGAGCCGATGCGATTATCTTTTCAGATCCTGGAACCTTCCATGTCCTCAAAAAATATATGCCTGATACTGCACTTCATCTCAGTACTCAAACCACTACACTCAATTACTCTGCAGTACAGTTTTGGTATGACATCTGAGTAAAAAGAGTAGTGCTCGCTCGTGAACTTCATATCGATGAAATCAAAGAAATCAAAGAAAAGGTGCCAGGAATGGAACTTGAAGTCTTTGTGCACGGAGCTATGTGTATGACGTACTCAGGAAGATGCCTTCTCTGAGATTACATGGGAGGAAGACCCGGAAATAAAGGAGAATGTAATCACGCCTGCAGATTTAAATACAAAGTATGGCTAGAAGAAGAGAGAAGACCTGGAAAATTCTTCCAACTAGATCAAGGAGAAGATGGAACAAATTTCATTATGTCCTCTAGAGATCTTTGTACTATTGATAGACTGGAGGAAATCATTCCCTATATCGATGCAATGAAAATCGAAGGAAGAAGTAAATCAGAATTCTATGTATGAGGAATGGTTAGTGCCTACAAACATGTAAGAGACGCCCTCATTGATGGAACTCCAATTGATCCTGAGATCAAAAATCTAGTAAATGTAATTCCTCATAGAGAGTATCGAGATGGGTTCCTCTTTCACAATATCAAAGAATTTCCAGACAGAGAAAATAACGATCATGCTCGAGAACCAGAAACTCTACAAATAGAAGAAAATCAGACTTCTGTCTCTGATAATAATAAAGAAGAGATAAAATCAAACCTTGCTCGAAATAGCTCAATCACAAAAACCTGTGCAGGGCCACTTTTCGCAAGAAACTACTTTGGACAAGTACTTTCTGAGAGCATTGAAATCAATGGAGAAACCTATCATAAAATCTCTCCAAAAGAGGTTATTGAACCTGGTATGCAGCTTCATTACCTAACACCAAACTCTTATGGGCTTCTCACCATTACAAAAATCATTAACCTTCAAGGGAAAGAACTCGAAAAAGGGACTTGTAATACCCCAAATATCTATATCAAAACCAATATCGAGCTTCAGGGAGAGGAATTACTCTATATTCATCCAAATAACGAAGAAAAGTCAGAATAAATCTGACTTTTTCTCTTCATATTTTTTTCGATATGCAATATCTAGCTAACCTCTCTTATCACAAACCAAAAGATGACCTGTCATATTCTTATTATTACAAACATCATAGAGAGGCATAATTCCCGTATGGAATCAAGCCTCTTGTGCCGCCTTTTCTATCTCTTCAATAGTATGAGGATATTGCACAATCTTAAACCTCTTTGCCTGTACATTTCGCATAAAGAGCCTCTTTTGCAAAAAATGCCCGATCAATATTTGTCCCCTATCAGATAACACTCTATAACCTTCTGCAAAAAAATGATCTAAATCCTCAATATGCTCAAGCAAAAAGAAAGCAGAAAGGAGATCAAAACTCTGATCTTCAAATGGTCGATCCTTTTCCAAGTCACAAACTACTTTTTTAATTCTTCCAGGATGCTGAGCCAAAAGCTTTTCTGCACAATCACATGCCACATACTCCTCAGGCTCCAAACCTTTCAACTGTGGATACATTCTTCCATCTCCAGCTCCCAAATCCAAAATTCTATAGTTCTCTCTTTCTCTAGGGACAAACCTATGAAAATTTAAACTATAAAAACTATTCAGATGAGGCCAATATTTTTTATATTCTTTTTCTGTCAGGTTATACCCCTCTTTTGGTTCCAAAAGTTCAGTATGTTTACTATCATACGCCATAATATCTTCAAAAAAAAGTAAAATCTGATCTCTCAATTTGATCAATCTCAAAATTCAGGTTTTTTATCTCTTTAAGCTACTTTTTTTGCTTGAGATAATTTGCAATATTTGCCAAAATTTGCTTCTTGACATTTCTATGCTTAACATCACCCAAAACCCAGTCAAATCCGACCTGTAAAAGCTCTCCAATTAACTTTCCTGGCTTCAAATCAAAATGCTCCATCACATCAGCCCCAGTAATTGCTAAATCAGATTTTTTGAATTGCCCTTCAGTCTGCTCAATCTCATCAACCAAAGTCTTCAAATAATATGAATCCGTAAGGTCTGAACTATTTTGAAGAGGATTATACATTCAGAGCCTATCAGCGATATTGATATCAAGCAAGTTTTGTAATTTCTCATACCCAACCTCAGAAAAAAGCTTTCTTAATCTTTTCGTCCAATTTTGAGAATTCCCCATAAGGATTTCTCCAGGAGTATGATGTTCATTAATATATCGCTTGATTTCCTCTATTTCCTTATTTGAAAATCAAAGATTCCTAAAATCCTCCTTCATAAGCTCTGCAGAGCTAAAGCGATGATTAAGCGGTCCAGCAAGAATATTTCTAATCTCTTCTCTAGTAAGATTAAGCCCATATTGCTCATACTGACCAACCTTTCCCACATCATGATAAAGCATAGCAAACCTCACTAAATAGTTGCTATTAATCTGCTGCAAATGCCAAAGTGTCAAAATAATATGAGCATAAATATCAAATGGATGATACCTAATTGGCTGATCATAGCCTTTTGTCTTTGCAAGTGCTGGAAAAAGAATTGGCAACATCTCAGCCTCATCAACCAGAGCCACCAAACCAAAAGGATTTCCCTCACTAAAAGATTTTACTATTTCCTGATAAATTCTCTCTTTTGCAATCGTTTTAAGCAAATCATGATTTTTCTTGATTGACTTCCAAGTTTCTGTCTCAAAATCAAAAAGTCTGACCTTATTCAAAGGATCTGCATTTTGCTCCTTATTTTCATTATTTAGTAGTTTTTGATTGATTACATTAACAAATCTAAGTCCTCTCAAAAGCCTCAAGGCATCTTCCTGAAACCTAATATCTGGATCTCCAACAGTCTCTAGCTTCCTATTGATCAATGAATGAATACCATACTCAGGATCAATCACAATCTGCAGATCAAACCTACCATCAGAGTCAGTTTTTTCTCCTTCTTCTCCATAACAATAGGCAAAATGCTGAATATCCAACAAATAGTACAAAAAATCTGAATCCATTTGACCATTTTGCAATAATTGATCGATCAAAGATGAATTCTGTACTATCAAAACACCACTATTTTCCAAAAACACAAATCACTCTCTATCTAAAACCTTAAGTAGAGTAGTGGAGTCTAAGACTTTTTTCTCCTCGTACACAGGTTTTTTAATATTCAAAAAACGATAATACATCGCATTAATTCTAAAATCTCTCCTCTTTGCATCAGCAAGCAAAGAATTAGTCCAACGAATATCATCAGGATGACGTACATCTTGATATCCGCTCTCTTCACGAAATGGAGTAATTTCATACTTTATACCTTGCATTACTCATTCTTTAGGGATGAGAGTGATGGTTCAAAACTTTTCTGTAATAAAATGAGAAAACGCCTCCTTCTCCATCTGCGCATAAAGACCTATAGGCTCTCCTGCGATCGTTAGATCTACATCATCAAGCTTCTCTTTGATCCCTAAAAGAATATCTCTTAGGGCACCTCCAACCAAAAAATAATCTCTTACCCCTGTTTTCTTCTGAATATAATCATAATATTTTTGCAAAATTTGCAATCTCTCAAAGTTCAACATATTTTCAAAAAACAAAAATGAAAAAACTGAATTCAGTCTATTGTTTTTCCCCTCAGATACAAGGGAAAATCCAATGGAAAGAATTAAATTTAATACAACAAATATCAAAATCTCTTAATCAAAGTTTTCAGTTTTTCTGCCATCTCTTGATCGAAAGTCATTACCAAATCCATCAATTTATTTACACTGCTATTATGCTTCCCTAGTTTCAATACTCACTCAATAAGCTCAAAATCAAAGTTTTTCTTGTTTTTTTTCATTCGTTTTTTTATGAGTTCATCCGAATAAGATTTAAGCAGAGCAGAGGAGTTATAAAGCATTTCTAATATTGCAAGCTCAGGCTTAGCCAGCAAAAACTTTTTCCCCCCAATTTCGACTCTATCTCAATACTTCAAAAAATCCGAAATCAGACTTTTTTTCTTCTTATTATTATACGACTTTAATTGAGCAATTTTATCAAGCATTACCAGTTCAACACCTTGTGCCTCACCATTTACCAGCAATATCTCATCTCTGATATCATAATCTCAAAGCCTGATTTCCAAAGCCTTGAGTCCTCAGATATACCATTTATTTCACCATAAATCTTTCCCCATCTTTGCTAAAACCTCCCAATAATAAAGAGATAAAATCTGATCCTCAGTCCATTTTTTCTCAGGACTAGTGACAAGAAATAAATTTCTCTTTAAGGGAAAAAGATAGCCCCTAAGTCTCAAATAATAAACAATTTTATATTTTTTTTCTCATTTTTTTAATCAATCTGAATGATCTAAGAGGGAATAAAGCTGATCCTGATTCAGAATTTTCCCAAGGTTTTTTTCCAAAACATCAATTGACAATTCCAATTTACTCATCAAGAAGGAATCAAAGACATAAAGCTATAAATATACACAAAAAATTATACTCTTTTTTCCAAAAAAAGCAATACTTTTTTCCAAAAAATTAGTTTATTTTTCCCTTGCATTTTATGGGTAAAAGCATAAAGTAGTGACTGTCATCTTATCTAAATATTTTATTTCTTGTTTCTGTTGTTATGTTACAGTCTCCACTACTTACTACTCCTACTAGCAAATCTATCGCTGTTGAAGGTATTAGTGCGACAATTCTAGAACAAAACGCAGATAACTATGAAATTTTGCTTGAAGTAAATTCAAACAAAATGATGATCGCAATGCAGGGAGCATTTGATGCAATAGAGCAATTTGAAATCATCGCAGTAAGAGGTTTTATTGAGCTCTCCACAGCATTTATTCAAACAATCAAAAAACTAGTTCAACATCTCCTTTGTAGACTCGACTAGACACTTTTTCGACAAAATCACTTGAAATCTTATCTGCTTTTCTTAGACTAAGAAAAGCCTTTTTTATTACCAAAAAAATACCATGCAAGAAACGGAACTTCTCATTAAAGAATATTCCAAAAATCCACTCTGCAATTATGAAATGACCGACGCTGATATATCTAGACATGAGGGAAATTTTATTTGCTGAGACGACATCACAATATACCTTAAGTTTGATGGAGACAAAATCAAAGAATATAGTTATGATGGAAACCCGAGTACAGTTAGCCTTGCAGCAGCAAGCTTCCTCTCAGAATTTCTAATTGGAACTGATATTTCTGAAGTCTTGAAACGAAACTATGAAACCTTTTCTCAAAAATGATTCGAAGTCTCTCCTAGAAGAAAAAGAGCCGCAATGATAGCTCTTTTAGCTGTTAAAAATGCAATCTATAAATTTAAAGGAGAAGACAGAGAAGATGATTTTGACGATCTTATTGATTAAATTTTAATTCATTTTAGTTAATAACATGCGAAGATTTATCAAAGAAATTGCCCTATCTATTGTGATAAACGCTTTTCTTCTTCGAGGACTCAGTTCTCTAAATTTCTGAATCCAGATTCAAACTCACACTGCAGGAGAGTGGTTACCAGAACTACAAACCTACCTCCTTCTAGGACTATTCTTCTGGATAATCAACTGTCTACTCAAACAGCTTCTCCATCTGGTCACATTTCCACTTAAGTATCTCACTTTTGGAATTATAGGAAGTATTATCAATGTAGGAGTACTGTATTTCTTTCAACGATTTATCAACACAAACTACTGAGATCAAGCAGAAATTATTCTTGCCGCAGATTATCTTAGAACACTTATTCTCTCAGTAGTCATTACAATAGCATATGCAATATTAAGCAAACTCTTAAAATAACCTCAGTAAAACAAAATCAAAAAGTCTGACTTTTTTATCATTTATTATTTAGACACAATGAAATCTTACAATCTAAGTAGAGAAAAAGCCGCTCTCGAACTAGGAGTTTCAACAAGAACCATCGACAGATATGTCAAGAGTGGAAAACTTTCCTATAAAAAAATTGCAAATAAAGTATTGCTTGCAAATGATGAAATTCTAGCGCTCAAACAGGAATTTGCACAGCTCCATACAGAAGTTAGCTCTGAGCTAATCCATGAAGCAACTGAAAAAACCTATCCTGTAACCTCAAACCCTGTTGCCGTAAGAGCCGATCTTGACCAAGCTATCGAAGAAAAAATCGATAAATTTTTCCTTATTTTCAAGGAAAAAGACAAGATGATTGAAGAAAAAAATAAAATTATCTTTGTTTTACAGCAGAGAATAGGGGAGTTGGAAACTAAAATTCAATCTATGATCGCGCTTCCTGATTACAATAGAGAAAAACAAGCTACCCTTCTAGAAAAACAAAAGCTAGAAGAAAGAATCGAGCAACTCAAAACCTCAATCAAAAGTGAAAAAACAAAAAGTTTTGTTCTTCTAATTATGGCGTGTGTCTTCATCACGCTTGCACTTTTTCTCTTGGTAAGATACAATATTATCGGATAATTTAACCACCACCAAAATAACAATGATCAAAAAAATTCTGATTTTGATACTTTTTTATGTTAGCTGTTTTCTGCCTACTTACGGATATATCCTCGGATTTAAGTCATTTGACAATACCGTAGATAATATTGTCGAAATAGAAAAAAAATACTGAGTTTCATTCCCGATTGCCTCTTTCATCTTTGATCCTCGAGAGCAAAATAATGTTCCTGAAAAAATGAAAGAAATCAAAACAAAGCTCTGAACTCAGAAAATTTACCATATTTCTATCTCTCCTAATAGCTACACCGCTGAAGAGGTAGCAAATGGTGCTTTTGATCTACAGTATCTAACTTTTTTTCATCAAATCAAAGAGCTCAATTTGAAAGTTATCTTTAGAACAATGCATGAGATGAACTGAGGTCGATATCCTCGATCATCAAATCCAGAAACATTCAAAAAAGCCTGGATTCATGTTCGAAACCTCTCAAGAGAAGCAGGCCTAAATAAAAACGATATTCTTTTCGATATGTCTATAAATGCACGAGATTTACCAGCAAAATGAGGAACCCCATCTCAAACAGCAACTTTTATAGAATGTGATCCAAAATCAAAACAAAAACTTAAATGTGCATCATTTGAAGACTATTATCCAGGAGAAAAATATGTTGATCTGATGGGCGTAACTTTTTACAACCGAGGAAAGGGAAATAGCAACCGCCGACGATGAACTCCAGATAAAATCATCAATAACCCCAAATGGAACACTCTTACTAGAATTAAGAAACTCAATAAACCGATATTTGTCGATGAAGTAGCAACCACAGCAGTTAATTATCCTGAAAATTACAACTACCAAAGGTCCTTGGATTTTTACCAGTCAAGAACAGATCTTAAGGACACATGGATCTTACAATTAAGAGATTTTCTCCAAAGAGAAACACAAATTGTGGGAGCAATCTATTTTAATGTGGATCTAACTAATGGACTCCAACATCAAATTATCTGAGAATTAGATCGAGCACTTATAAATCTTGCAAAAGATAAGTTTTATAACAGCTTCCGAGACCTGTATAATTCATCAAATTTTAAAATTCATAAATTGCTAGATCTCTTTGATATTCAGCAAGTAAAGCATAACAGTTCACAGCAATATCTCCCAAATGAACTTGCTACAGAAATCAATAGAATTCAAAGCCTCGTAGAGAAGAAATCACAGTCAGAAACTGAGAAAAAAGAGATATACAAAAAACTATCCCAAATACAAAATATGGGACCTCTCTACGATCAAGCACTATCCTACCTTCTTTCTGAGCCTAGTTCCGGAGATGCAAAACCAAATACAATTTTATCGTGAACTATAATTTCCCAATAAATATCTTAATTATCCAAAATAAATAGATAGAATATATTAACACCCCCAAAAGTGCAAAATTTTACTTTGCACAATGTATCTTGTGCAAAGTAGAGTGTTTTTTTTGAAAAATCCAAAGTTTTCTTAATACTCAATTATTTAAACTAATTAACCAAAAATTAGTACCAATAGAAATAAAATTTTTCATCAAGAGTAGCACTTGATTAACTTTTTACAGGCAATCTCCCCTACTTTGCACAATATGAGAAAGAAATACCAGTTATTAACTAGTAAAATTGACAATTACAATAAAACTTATTAATCAAAATCCTGGTTCTTAATCTTATGTATAATCCATTTTTTTGCTTTAGTGGAATATCTTTCAGGTCACTTTATATATTTGAATTCATGCCATTCTGAATACTTCTTTGTATCATTTAGGACACTAGATACACGGTCAATATCTTCTTGTCTATCTTTTTGCGTATACTGCAAATCAGGGTTTTCCTTCTTTTTTTTAAGAAATTCTTTTGGACTTTCTTTCATATACCAATCAAGATATCTATTAAACTCATCAGAATTTAGCTTTCAATCACTTAGTAAATAAAATTTATCAGTTTCCTCATACTGATGATCAAAATCTACATAAGCATACTCAAAAGCTTTTACCAATAATTTTCCTCATTCTAGCTTATATTCAAGTTTAGAGTAATCTATCCAACACGGTCAGCATCGAGTATTATACTGAATATAATCTGGGAGAACTCGGATTTCCTCGCAGACATCAGTATCGAACTCTTCACTAACAAACACCTCATATGGTGGCTTAGTTTCTATCATGATTATATTGTGAAATCTAAATCTGATTTATAGAATGATTATCAATTACTAGATACTAGTATTTTCTCATATCTTTTCAATTACAAATAGCGTATTCATATCCCTTTGAATTGGGAAAATCCACTCCTCTCCCCTGTGCACAACACTCTTCCCAAAAAACTTAACTGAGAGTATAATAAAATATCCCCCTCAAGTTTGCTTATTTCTACTTGCTAAAGAGTTCAATATTGATATAAATTTCCATATACGATTTACTTTATTTTAGATATACCGATGAGAGAATTGAAAATTCATGGGATTTATAGACATTTTAAAGGAGACCTCTATCTCGTAGAAGATATTGCAACACATTCTGAGACAAAAGAAAAGTATGTTGTATATAGACATCTCTATGGCGATGTTAGCCTATGTATCAGACCGCTTGAAATGTTCTTGAGCGAAGTCGATCATGAGAAATACCCTAATGTCGAACAAAAATGGAGATTTGAGCTTCAAGAAATCCCTAGTGTAGCAAAATAGTTTCTAAAAAAACACATTAAAAAAAGAAAAGTCTGACTCTCTTTCAGGGATCAGATTTTTTCTACTATTTTTTTTCTCCAGAGATGCCCTCTCCCCTTTTCTCTTGCAATTAGCCCCCATAATGATACGATATATCAAGTAAAAACAGGCAATACCGTTGTGTTTATTTTCCCAGAGCTCATTGTTATGACAAAAAACAAAAAAGCCACCTCCAGTGCAGAAAAGTATAATCACGCTCAATATCACAATAATTTAAGTTCTCACCTAGAAAGATTTGTCAACTACCTCCAGTATACCAAAAATGCTTCAGAGAGAACTATAGAGAACTATACTCTGCGAATCAATCGCTTTATTGAATATATTGGAGATATCGAGGTAGATAAGATCAAAATGATTCATATTCAGGATTTTAGAACCCATCTCATCAAGCAGTGATTAAGCCAAAAAACCGTTAACTATCATGCCGTAGGACTCAGATCTTTCTTCAAATTTTTGCTCCGTAACGATATAGAAACCCTATCTCCAGAAAAGGTTGATTTGGCAAAGATCGCTCCTAGAAAAATTTCATACTTAACCGAAGATCAGGTCCATCAAATCCTAGAAGCGCCTGCCATCTTTGAAAAAAATCCCCTCAAAATACTCCGTGACAAAGCCATATTAGCAACCTTATATGGAACAGGATTGCGTGTCACAGAGCTCATATCACTCAGAATATCTGAAATAAAGCTCAGTGAGGATCAGTTCTCTGTAATTGGAAAGGGCTCAAAACTTCGTTCGGTCTTTCTCACTCAAGATGCCAAAAATAAACTCAAAGAATATATTACCTCTCGCTCAAATCCTTCCGAATATTTGTTTATCTCTCTTTCTTGAAATAGCTATTGAAAACCGCTTTCTAGAAATAGCATAGAACAGTTAGTTAAAAAATACGCGAGTATGGTAGGAATAGACGAAAAAGTTACCCCGCATACCTTGCGCCATTCTTTTGCTACATCACTTTTGCGTAGATGAGCAGATATCCGTTCTGTACAAGCATTATTGGGACACTCCTCTATTCAAACCACTCAAATCTATACTCATGTAGATGACAAATACTTGCAAAAAGTGCATAATCTCTTGGAGCAAAATGATGAATAATCCAATTGCTAACTTTCAAAAATCATAAAACAAGAGTTCTATTCCTCTTGTTTTTTTTGCTTTTTACAAAAAGAGAGGATCACTCCTCTCCTCTTATCAAGAAATACTAGTTAGCACCATGACATTTCTTATATTTTTTACCACTTCCACAAGGACAAGCATCATTTGGTCTCACTTTAGTATCTGGAGAGGTCTTTGGCGTATCTTCTACTTCAAAGATTTCAAATTCTCCATCATCCTGAGATTCAAATATTTTTGCCCTTGCATCAGTATTTGTAGCTTTTTGCTGAGGTAAATCAGCACCAGCAAGGATTCCCATTACATTTTCTTGATCATTCTCAGAGAAAGAAGTTGAAGCCTGAGCCTCACCTGCAATCGCCTCAAAATCAAGCCTCATCAAATATCCTGCAGTCGAATTGATAATATTCTTCATCAATTCCTGGAACTTTTCAAAAGATTCCTTCTTATACATCACCAAAGGATCAAGCTGAGCATAAGACATAAGTCCAACTTTTTCTCTAAGATTCTGCATATCATCAATATGATCTACCCAAAGCTTATCAATAAAGTGCAAATGAACACCTCTAAACACATCAAAAAGCAATTCCTCAGAGATGAGTTCAAAAACCTTTGCAAAATAGCGATCAAATCTCTCCATCAACAAAGCTTTTATCTCTTCATGAGTCAGATTTTTGATCTGATCATATTCAGCCTGAGTCATATTGAGACCAAATTCCTTATTCAAAACGATCAAAAGATCAGCTACAGACTGTCCTGTCATCTCAGCATTGCTAATCTGAGTAATGACAATATTTTTAGCTTCAGTAAGGAATTCTTCTTTGAATGATTCTACATATTCTTTTCTCTTTTCCTCATTGGTCTCAGCCTCAAGAATATCATCTCTCAGCTTATAAACTCTTTTTCTCTGCTTGTCCACTACACTATCATAGTCAAACAAGTGCTTTCTTATTCCAAAATACCATCCTTCAATTTCTTTTTGAGATCTGGTAATAGACTTAGTAAATTGGCTCTGAGTAAGTTCTAGATTTTCTAGATCAGATCTAGACAAAAGCATTCCTGCAAGCGCTTGGATCTTTTCTCCTCCCATCTTTCTCATCAATCCATCATCCAAAGCTACAAAGAATACAGAAACCCCTGGATCTCATTGTCTTCCTGCTCTACCTCTGAGCTGATTATCAATTCTTCTTGATTCATGTTTTTCAGTCCCCAAGATAAAGAGCCCGAAAAACAAATCTTTTTCCTCTTCATCCTTTTGGAGAGATGCGTCTATAGGTTTAACCAAAACCGTAGCATAAGGATCAGTATTTTGTTTTCTTTTTGTATTGCGCTTTGCTGAGATACTTACTCCATTGATTTGAAGCTCTGTAGTCAAAACTCCTGCTCCTTCTTCCAGATCCAAAGCATGAATAAACGCATTTTTAATCAAAGAATACTCCTCTTCTGAATAGATCTTTCCTGTAAATTGTGTTCAAGCTTTTGCCACTTTGAGCATATAAGAGACATAATTCTGAGCTATTTTTTCGTTCAATCCTTCTTCAAGCTTGATATCAGTTCCACGACCAGCCATATTGGTTGCAACCACTACTGACTTATATTTTCCTGCACGAGAGACAATGTTTGCTTCCTGCTCATGAAACTTGGCATTCAAGACATTGTGCACGATAGCTTCTCTCTCAAGCAATCTAGAAACATATTCAGAAGTAGCAATATCAGCAGTTCCAATCAAAATTGGCTGTCCCATCTGATGATAAAACTTAATGTATTCCTTTACAAACTTCCACTTAGTCTTTTGATCAAAGTAAACTTTATCATTCAGATCCACTCTACGAATTCCTCTATTGGTAGGGACAATCACTACCTCAAGTTCATAGATCTTGCTAAATTCCTCTCCTTCTGTAGAGGCAGTTCCTGTCATACCAGAAAGTTTCTTGTACTGCTTAAAGAAGTTTTGATAAGTAATAGTAGCCATAGTCTGAGACTCTCTCTGAATCTGTACTCCTTCTTTTGCTTCAATTGCTTGATGAAGCCCTTCTGAAAATCTTCTTCCTGGCATTGTTCTTCCGGTATGCTCATCTACAATCAAAATCTCTCCATTTGAGATAATATAATCCTTATCTTTGATATATACCGCCTTCGCTTTCAAAGCATTTTCGATATGATGGATCTCTCCATATCCCATATCTTTATAAATATTTTCTACTTTCAAGAGCGACTCAAGCTTTGCAATTCCCTTTCCAGAAAGTTGAGCTGTCTTGGTTTTCTCATCAATGTAGTAATCTCCATCTTCCTCATGCTCTACTCCATATTCATCGTTGAGGACTTCTTGAATAAATCCTTTTGAAACCTTCTTTTTACTTGAACAAGGCATTAAAGCCTGAACCAATTGTGCGTAAAAACTATATTTTTCGGTTGGTTCTTCTCTTGGCTGAGAGATGATAAGCGGAGTTCTTGCCTCATCGATCAAGATACTATCGATCTCATCCACAATCGCATAATTGAGCGGTCTCCAAGTCAGATTTCTTTCTCCTAATGTCTTTACCAAATTGTCTCTCAAATAATCAAATCCAAGCTCTGAATTTTCTACATAAGTAATATCAGCAGAATACTGATTTCTTCTATCCGCCAATGGAGTAGACTTCACAACAGATCCAACAGTCAAACCAAGTCGGCGATATACATATGCCATCCATTCCGCATCACGAGATGCAAGGTAATCATTAACTGTTACTACATGCACTCCCTTTCCAGAGATCGCATTCAGATATACTGGAGCTACCGCAACAAGCGTTTTTCCCTCTCCAGTTTTCATTTCTGCGATTTTCCCTTGGTGAAGGATAATACCTCCCATAAGCTGTACATCATAAGGGATCATATTCCATACCACTTCTTGTCCCTTTACCATACAGGTGGTTCCCACAAGTCTTTTACAAGCCTGTTTTACCACAGCAAACGCCTCAGGCAAGAGATCATCAAGACTCTCTCCATTTTGGAGTCTTGTTCTAAATTCCTCAGTCTTTGCTTGAATTTGTTCATCGCTCAAGCTATCAAGTTCTGCATAAAAATGATTAATCGCAGTAATCAATGGCTTAATCTTATCGAGTTGTTTCTGATTATAATCACCTCAAATAATATTCAAAATCCAGTTAAGCATTATCCTTTTAAAAGAATTAAAACATCAGTAAAGTGGCTTCAAAGTTTTTCTAAAAAGCCCAAAAATCTGATTTTCTCAAGAGAAACTTATATATATTTCGATAGATAAATCAAATTCTTTTTTTAGCTTAAACTTTACATTTTCTTCTTTTCTACTCTGATAAAGTTTTAGTCTCATTTTTTAAAAACACAGAGAAAAAACAAGAACGATTTACTTCATCAAACCATAACTGAAAACATACCATACTAAATAAATCTTTAATTACAAAATAAAAATTATTGACATTCAAATAAAAATTGATATATTCAAAATTGAAAATAAAAATCACCACTAAAGATTAAGAAAAACTATGTCAACGAGAAAACGAAGACCAAACACCATCCAAAAAGAACGAGTAAAGATACCCGCAATCACACAAAGAGAAACTCCTCAGAAGCCTCCAACATTCAGGAGAGAAAAGGAGTCTCAAATCCCCAACTTCGTAAAAAGAATTGCGAAAATGCTCCTGTATACAATAATCGTAATAATGGGCTATATTATTACGAACTTCTTGAGTCATTAGACTCCTCACAACCCCAAAGAAAGGATTTGTGTCTCACGAATCCTTCTCTTTTTTTATAGTAAATTTTTATAGTAAAAAAGACAGAAAAACCTGAGTTCTGTCTTTTTTCTTATAGGTATCAGTAAATTATTTTACAAAGAGATCTCTACTCTTGAGCACATAAGAGAAATAATCGATATTTCTCCAATCAAATACTTGATTTTTATACGCTCTAAAGAGCATCAA
>JABCPD020000006.1 GCA_013333295.2 candidate division SR1 bacterium
CAAAAAGCGGAGTCAAATCTTTCGCCTCATCAGTAAGATTTTTCATCGCATACCCATTTTTTGCGCTCGCATAAATAATCGGAAAATCCGCCTGCTCATCCCTCGCTCCAAGCAAAATAAATAGATCAAAAAGCTGATCAATCACTCGGTCAGGTCTTGCCGCTGGTTTATCAATTTTATTAAGTACGACCATCGGTTTGAGTCAGAGTTCTAGACTTTTTTTGAGTACAAATTTGGTCTGTGGCATCGGCCCTTCATAGGCATCTACTACGAGGATTACAGAATCTACCATTCTCAATACTCTCTCTACCTCACTTCCAAAATCCGCATGTCCTGGGGTATCTACGATATTGATTCTCTCACCTTGATATTCAATCGCGGTATTTTTGGCATAAATGGTAATTCCTCTCTCCCTTTCCTGATCGTTATTGTCCATAACGAGGTCTTGCTCTTCCATTTTTTTGAGGGTTCCAGACTGCCTCAAGAGCTGGTCTACGAGTGAAGTCTTTCCATGATCTACATGGGCGATAATTGCGATATTTCTAATTGCCATTTGCTTTTTGGTATAAAAAATAAAAAACCAGAATCAGATTTCTTGGTTTTTTCTCTAAAATCAAGCATTCTGAAATTGATCTGAGTATAGTGAATTGAGGAGTTTTTTCAATAAAAAAACTTTTTTCATTTTGAAGAGCTAGTTTATTAGTTTATTTTATGTGTTATTGTGCATCAATCTCTTGACATTTTACATAATATAATTATAGTCTATATTGTAAAACAAAAATATTCCACTAAAACTTATTGAGAAAATGAAAAGAATACTCTTCTGTGCTCTGAGCATTTTTGCTCTAGCCTCCTGTGATTCTCCCTCTCCAGCACCAGTAAAGGAGGTGCTTGGAAAAGATGGGAAAGTACATGTGCTACTTTCTCCTGATGCTGATATCCAAGACTATGGGAATGGAGTCTATCACTTCATGTATACTGATGAGCTTTTTCCAAAAGCATTGTCAGCATTTATAGCTGCACATCCAGAGCTTGAAGTTCTTGCTATTTCTGGAAATGCTTCTAGCCTTTATGGTCACAATTCTGGATATTTCGTAGTCTTTAAAAAAAGACTATAGAATAGTCTTTGGCAGCTAATCTCTGCTAACAACTACAAGAATTAAAGCTGACTTCATCCTGAGGTCAGCTTTTTTTTGGTTAAAAATTCATACTGAAATGTTTTAATCTTGAAAAAAAAGGCAAAATTCTTATACTCCTTGGGACTTTATTTTTGTATATTATTACTCATGAGAATACCTATTGGAATATCAAACAGACATGTTCATCTCTCTCAAGCTGATGCTAATACCCTTTTTGGATCAAACTATCAATTGACTCCTATCAAAGATCTTTCTCAACCAGGACAATTTGCCTGTGCAGAAACTGTTACAATCAAAGGTCCAAAATGACAAATTGAAAAACTCAGAATTCTTGGTCCTTATAGAAAATTTTCTCAAGTAGAAATTATGCTTGGAGATAATTTTAAACTAGGGACACAAGCTCCTATTAGAGAGTCTGGAGATCTTGAAGGGTCTGAGGCGATTACTTTGATCGGTCCTGCTGGAGAAGTAGAACTAAAACAGGGACTTATCGTTGCAAAAAGACATATTCATATGTCCGTAGCTGATGCAGAAAACTTTGGGGTAAGCAATGGACAAATCGTGAAAGTAAAAACCAACGGAGAAAGAAGTCTGATTTTTGATGAGGTTGTTATTAGAGTATCAGATAATTATGCTCTAGATATGCATATTGATGTAGAAGAAGGAAATGCTGCTGGGCTCAAGCAAGGTGATCGAGGTGAGCTCATCAAAGACTAATATTTATATTCCTATTTGGACTCTATGAAAAAGATTATACGAATCAGCACAATAGTTGCTGTTCTTATTGCCATTGGAGTTGCTATTGTGATTTTAGGAGGACTCTCTCCTAAAGATCATTGTTTGGATCAAGGATGATCTTATGATCATGAAACAGGAATTTGTAACAAATAATTTTGTCCCTTAAGTCATATGAAAATGCAAAAAACTATACAAGAGCTTATTAATCTAGAAACTCAAAGGCAAGTGAGTGGAATTGAACTTATTGCAAGTGAAAATTACCAATCTTCTGCTGTTCTAGAGACACAAGCTTCAATTTTTGCAAACAAATATGCTGAGGGTTTCCCTGGAAGAAGATACTATGGAGGACAGGAAAATACCGATCAACTAGAACAGCTCGTTATTGACAGAGCTAAGGCTATCTTTCATGCTGATCATGCCAATGTGCAAGCGCTTTCTGGAGCTGCTGCAAATTTATGTTTCTATACTGCAGCGATGGAACCTTGAGATCATATTCTTGGTATGGGAATGGGATTTGGAGGACATTTGACACATGGAGCTCCCGTAACCTTTATTTCAAAGGTTTTTAATTTTCATAGTTATGGAACTTTGCCTGATGGGTCAATTGACTTTGATCAAGTTCGTTCTTTAGCCTTGGAATTTAAACCAAAAGTTATTTTGGCTTGA
The DNA here is from genome assembly GCA_013333295.2 of candidate division SR1 bacterium. Lineage (GTDB taxonomy): Bacteria > Patescibacteriota > Gracilibacteria > Absconditabacterales > Absconditicoccaceae > HOT-345. The sequence goes on from JABCPD020000006.1 coordinate 2,544, forward strand.
TTTAGTGCTTATTCTAGAGAGCTCGACTATGCAAAATTTGTAGAAATCGCAAATGAAGTTTGAGCTATCGCTTATGCAGATATTTCACATATTGCTGGATTTATTGCCGCTTGAATCCTAAAAAATCCTTTCGATTATGGTTTTCATGCTATGATGACCACGACTCATAAATCACTTCGTTGACCAAGAGGAGCTCTGATCCTTAGCAGGGGAAAAGTATGAAATCCACTCAAAAAACCTGAATCAACAATCGAAAATCTTCCTACGAGGATTGATCGTGCGGTGTTTCCTGGAATGCAAGGATGACCGCATATGAATACTATCGCAGCTATTGGTGTAGCTCTCCAAGAAGCTCAGACTCCAGCTTTTTTGTCCTATGCAAAGCAAGCCCTTGAAAATGCTCAGGTTATGGCACAGGAATTTCTCAGACGCTGATATCAGCTTATAACTTGAGGGACTGAAAATCATATGATCATCTTGGATTTTTCACAAGAAGAGTTTGATGGAGGAGCAATTGAGGAGATTTTGGATCGTGTAGGAATCTCTGTTTCTAAATCACTTATCCCAAACGATCCTCGCCCCGCCTTTCGCCCATCAGGAGTGAGAATTGGAACTCCAGCAATGACTACCAGAGGAGTAAAATCTAAAGACATGATTCAAATTGTTGATTTTATTGATCAAGCGATAAAAAAAAGAGATAATCCTGATTCACTTGCCGAGATCAAAGCTCAAGTAAGGGATTTTGCATTGAGATTTCCTCTTCCATAAAAAACCTGACAAAAAAGAAAAACTGACCTAACCAGTCAGCTTTTTAATTTTTTTTAAAGATTAATATTTAGCGGAGAAAATCTGCAATTTTCTTTTCAAGATTTTTCTTATAATTTACGCCCTCAAACAGTCTTCCCATATCAATTCTATTGATTTTTTGGTTGAGTGGCTGGATATTGGTCTCGCCTGCAGTTGCAAGTTGATTGAGGATAAGACGAGCTTCTTTTACTTTCTTGAGATAGGCAAGAGACCAATGTAATTCAGAGCTTTCATCCAGTTTTTTACCTTCGATCATCCTGATTAAAACAGCGATGGCTTCTCCATTGGTTAAGTTTCCATCTGGATTGAATTTTCCTTCAGATCCATTGAATAATCCATACTGACAGGATTGGAGCATGGTTTGATAGAGATCTAATTTTTGATATTTTTCAATATCTGAGAAACTACAAGCAGCCTCATCATTTACCTTGCGAGCTAGTCCTTGTTGCTCGGCAAATTTAACAAAGAATTTTGAGGCTTCTGCTCTTGTAATCAAATTATTTGGAAGAAAGTCATTGAGCTTTGGAAATTTAGTCATTCCTATGGAATGGAGAAAATCTACCACGCTTTGATCTGAAGAATATTCTAGCCAAGTATTTTTAGCAACCCTTTCATCATTTGCTAGAAATTCGAGAAAATCTCCTCAAAGGTCATTCGCAAAAGTTGGAGTCATCAGTAATGATCAAAGAAGAAGTGCACACAAAAGTTTTTTCATAGCAAGAGAGAAGAAATATAAAGTTTGGTAAAGATAAATAATTTTATCAAAAATGCAAGGAATTTCTTTTTATTCTTGATTTTTGAGGGAGAATTGAGAGAATGGATCAGATTTTTCTTTTTTTTATAAAGAAGTTTTTAATTTTGGGATAGTAAAAATGGAGAAAATACTCTTTCTCATTGCTCCTTCAGAAGGGAAGGCTGAATGAGGGGAAAACAAACCTGAAAATCTGACTTTTGATTTTGAAAAACCTCTGGATATCGCAATCTCAGCAAGTGAAAAGGATTTGAAATGCAAAGGAAAAAGATATGAAGAAGCGCTTTTTCTCAATCAAAATATACAAAAGTCCCCTACTCTCCCTGCGATTTTGCGTTATAACGGCGTAATGTATAATCATATCGATTATCAGAATATGAGTCCAAAGGGAAAGAAGTTTTTTGATGAGCATTTTCTGATCTTATCGTGAATGTATGGGCTATTGAGACCTCAGGATTTTATTGCAAATTATAAACTGCCTATTGAGACTAGGGGATTATACCAGTTTTGGGGAGAAAAGATCATTGATGCGATTATCAGTTTAAAACCGCAAAAGATTTATAATTTACTGCCTTGATCGTATGAAAAACTTTTGTGTCTCAAAAAAAGAGAAAAAAATCTGACTGCCGAGGGAATCGAAATCATAAAACCAGATTTTTCTACCTTTTCATGAGAAAAACTTACTCACAATACCAAAATTCTCAGATGAGAACGAATTAGACAGCTCTGCGAAAGTGGTACTTTTAACTTATAATAGATGAGAAAAGATGAATAATTAGATTTTTGAGATGATTGGAATTATAGCGGGAATTTGTATTGCACTCCCCTCTATTCCTCAAATATTTCAGACACGAAAAACTAAGGAGGTAAAAGAACTCTCCCCACTAATGTTTGGACTGCTAGCAATGGGAACTGGATGTTATTTTGTATACGGACGATATTTAGGATCAGTATCTATGATGCATTTTTAATGCAATTAGTGTGATTTCTGCAGTCATAATGCTCATTCTGATTTGGAAATATCGTAAATAATAATCCTTGACATCTTGATGAAAATAATTATACTTCGTGGTGCAGTTGAGGGTGATTTTCCTTGTTTAACAGACTCAACTGTGATAGAAGAGAATAATCTTTTCATCAACTATCTTGTAAAATAAGGCCTATATTCTTATGCCTATGAAGAGTTATCCTACAGAGAGCTCTGAACTTGCTCAGCTTCTCTATGATCGTATCGCTAATCTAGAAGATGGGAACCCTATTCCCAAAAAGTATCTCCAAGCGGCACTTGAGCTAGATCCTCAGACAATTCTGCTTCCCGAGAAGCATTATGAAACACTTCTTCTTTCTCCGACACTAGCTGATTTTCGAGCTATGAAAAAAGCATTTGGTTGCTTTGAAGTTAGGCAAGAGGGAGACCAGAATGGTAACCATTCTGGGGAAATGAGCCTACTAGATGCTCTCCATCGTTATACGACAGGAGAACAATCTAGTTCGACAGAATATGGATTCTATCTTGTATTGCAATCAGTTCTCTCAGGATTGGCTACTCGTTTTGAAGATGCGCTGAACCAGAACTTCTTTTTTGACCATTATGAATCCTCATTCATAATTCTTGTGCACATGGCTGCAAGTCCATTTCTTTATAGAAGTGAACGGGGAGATGTACTCTTTGAACTGCTTGAAGAAGCAATCATGAGAGAAGCATATGTAAGAGATGTGTCTCCAGAAGATAAGACCTTGTTCTTTCTTAATGATGTCTTGAAATTCGCAGACAAGATGAAGGATTTCCAGGCATAAAAACTCCGAGAATCTCGGAACAAAAGAGCATTTTGCTAGTATTCTAGTGAGATGCTCTTTTTCCCTAATACTAAAAATATAAATTTTGAGGCAAAACGAGAATGGGAAGTCTTGCTTTTTCTATCTATTTGACTATACTCGGAGTCAGTTTTTTTGTCTTTTTTGAGTGAAAAAACTTTTAGTATTATAAATATATAAAATATGCTTGGTATTATACTAGGAATCGGAATGTTTATGTTTTTGGTGATTATCCATGAGCTTGGGCATTTCTGGGCTGCAAAAAAATCTGGAGTAAAAGTAAAAGAGTTTGGAATCTGAATTCCTCCAAAGATTTGTACTTTGTGGAAGGATAAATCAGGAACCGAATATACGCTCAACTGGGTTCCTCTTGGAGGATTTGTTTCGCTCAAAGGAGAAGATAGCAGTGAAGAAGATTGTGAGGATAAAGATACTTTTATGGCTGCAAAGCTCTGGAAGAAGCTCATGATTATCGTTGCTGGAGTTGTGATGAATTTGATTACAGCATTTGTAATTTTTACAGTGATTTTTACTATAGGAGTTAGGCCTATTAGTATCGTACCAAATGAAGTTGCTGGAATCAAAGCCGAAAGTTTTTTGACACCATCAGTAGATTTTTTGACCAAAGAAGGACTTTTGACTGAAAATGAGCAAAAAAAGCCACTCATCATTGAGTGAGTTCTCAGTTGATCACTAGCAGAACAGCTCGGACTTGACATTGGAGATCAAATCAGTATGATCAATAATCTTCCTGTTTCTCCCTATACGATTGGAAATATCCTCTCAAAACATACACTTATGACTGGAAATACTCTCGTAGTAAGTGGAGAAAACTCAAATGGAAAATACACCAAAAATCTGACTTTTGACTGTGATAAGGATTGTTTTTTGGGAGTTAGTTATGAAATGCCGAACTTAATCATCAAAATGCCTTTTCATAAATCGCTTCTTGCTTCTCTCAAAGAGATAAAAGGAGAACGAAATATGACGATGAATGCTTTGGGTGGCATCTTTGGGAAACTCTTCTCAACAGAAAAGTGATCTTCTCAAAATGCGCTTAAACAGCTTACAGGCCCTGTTGGTGCGATCAAATTTGGAGAAAAACTCTTTGACCAAGGAGGTCGATTGATATTTCTTGGATTTGGAGCAATGATTTCTTTGGCGCTAGCTTTTTTCAACATCTTACCAATCCCAGCACTTGATGGAGGAAGATTTTGGACAAGTATTATTCAACATTTGAGCGGAAGTAAAGCAAAACATTTTGCCAAGTATGAGTGATGGGTAAATATGATTTTCTTTTGGCTATTAATGCTAATGGGAATTGTCATCTTAGTCAAAGACCTTATTGTTTGGTGGAATGTAAGTCTTCCTTTTATCGGATAAGGGAGCTCCTAGATCTCAAGTATTTTTAGTTATTTCCTCCAAAGTGAGGAAACAATAGACTTGTGCATCAGGATTTTATTTACGATGAATGAATGAATAGAATCTGATTTTTTGTACTGTTATTATTGACAAGTATTGGACTTTTTACTTCAAATGCGTATGCTGTAGCTTTACAATCAGAAAATAACTCTGGCAATAAGCTCGCTGAACAAACTACTGGACTCCTAGCTGGAGGAAGTGGTAGTATCGATCTACCTTCTGTGGATGCAGAGAAAATTAGAGAAGCATGGCTTAACTGGCACAATGAAGAAAGAACTTCTAAATGACTTGAAAAGTTAAGCTATCAAAGCGATCTGGAAAGAACAGCAACTGATCGATCAACGAGTCTTGTCGAGAAATATACAGGGCATAAAAGACCAGGAATGAACGGTTATTATAATTATAACGGGATCAAAAAATGGTTTAGTGAAAGAGGTGTAAATTTTATTGATATGAGTGGTGCAAGATCTCTTTTTTCAGAGAGTATTGGATATAGATATTACAAATGTAGTAGTGGAGACTGTACAGAAACCGCAATCAAATCATTGAGAAAAATCTTTGATGGATATCTCAAAGAAGGAACTGGTGGTGTACACTACAAAGCTATCCTAATGCCTCACTTTACTCAGATGGGAGTTGGAGTTAAGGTAAATCCTCAGAATAATATGATTTATGCAACACTTCACTACGGAGTTAATCTACAAAAATAGAAAAAAAGTCTGATCTTTAAACTAAGGTCAGATTTTTTGTTTATTTAAAAGTTTGATTATTTTAAAGATAGTTTATATATTAAAATTTCTTTTTCTTGCTATTTTCGAGGATTTCTATAATATTGCAGGCGTTATTTTATATTACCATTTAAACTTATGCAACTTACAAAAATCATTGCAACCGTAAGAGACAATTATGAAATTGAAAAAGTTATTGAGCTGAATAAAGCTGGAGTAAATGTAGTGAGAATCAACTTTACTCACGCGACTCCAGAAACAGCTGGTGATTTGATTTCTCAAATCGTTGACCTTAACAAACAGGGAAAACTCAATGTATCTGTTCTTTTGGATACTAAGGGACCAGATATTAGAACTGGTATTAGAGAAACTCCACTTTCTCTCAAGAAAGGAGAAATTTTCAACATCTATGTAGATCAGTCAAAACTTAGTCAGAATTCTGATATCTATTGTGATTATCCAAATATTATTACTGATTTGCCTGTAGGATATCAGATTGTTGTAGATTCTGGAGCTGCATTGGCAGAAGTAGTTGAGATTTTTGAAGATCATATTGCAGTAAAAATCAGCGCTGATGTTGAAATTGGATCTAGAAGACATCTTAACTTGCCAGGTATGAAAATTAAACTTCCATCTCTTATTGAAAAGGACAAAACTGATCTTTTGTTTGGAATCAAAGCAGGAATTAACTATGTAGCAGCTTCTTTCATCAGAACTGGTGAAAATGTGAAAGAAATCAGAGAATTTTTGGATGCAAATGGAGGTTCACATATCAAAATTATTTCAAAAATCGAAAATCAAGAAGGAGTTGAAAATCTAGAAGAAATTGCTCAATTCTCTGATGGAATTATGATTGCGAGAGGAGATCTTGGAATCGAGCTTCCTATCTGGGAACTCCCTGTATACCAAAAGAGAATCCTTGAGATGGCACATCTTTATGGAAAGCCTGTAGTAATGGCTACTGAACTTATGAAAAGTATGGTAAAGAGTCCTTTCCCTACTAGAGCTGAGGTTTCAGATGTTTTCAATTCTGTAATGGCTAGAGTAGATGCTGTAATGCTTTCAGATGAAACTGCTGTTGGACTCTATCCTGTAAGAACTGTAGAAATCATGGCAAAGACTGTTCAAGAAGGAGAAAAAGAAATCTACGATGAACATGATGATTTTGACTTGCTTACTGATGATGAGACAGAACAGAATAAGAAAGGAATAGCAAGACATGCTTCATTGATGGCAGATGAATTTGCTGCAAAAGCTATTATTGTATTCTCTTATTCAGGACGTTTGGCAAGTTACCTTTCTGCATTCAAACCTAATCAACCTGTTTTCTCATTCACTGAGAATGCAAATACTCACTACTCTCTTGGAGTAAACTATGGTGTTTTCTCTAAAAAAGTTGATGGATTGACAGGAAAAATGTCTGAAGATCAAGAAAAGGCTATTGCAACACTTAAAGCTGAAGGGATTTTGGAATCTGGAGATGCTGTAGTTGTAGTTGGAGCTAGAGATAATAATGGAGAAAAACAACCTCAAATGAGAGTGGTTACTGTGAAATAAGTTATCCTCTAAAAAAGAAAAAAGACTGAACCATAAGGGCAATCAGTCTTTTTTGTTAACTTTCTTATTTTATGAAAGGATTCTCCCCTTTGTCGTTTTTGTAATTTTTCAAAGCTTGAGAAGGAGAGGCTCAATATCTTCTTCTAATGTCTTTTCACTAACCCCAAGCTGAATCGCGAGACTTTTTAGTCCTAAAGGACGATCTGCATTTTCTAAGATTTCAAGATATTTACTATGAATAGGCATCATCCCTCCATCTTGAATCTGCGTATGAGCTAGGAAATCAGATCGATCTTGTGGAGTCAGAATTGTTAATTTTTTACTAATGAGGTAATCTCTAATTTTTACAGCAAGATTGTGAATTTCTCTAGGAACTGGAGCTACTTTTTTACTAATCTCCGATAGGAGAGATGGCTGATAATTGACTTGGTAAAAAGCGAGATATTGACTCAGAATTTTTTTCTTTTCTTCTGGAGTATAATCCATAAAGTGAAATTGATAAATGAATCTATTTTTCATCGGTTGTGAGAGTGATTCTGGCTTTGTAGTAGCACCAATAAGGGTAAAAGGATTGATAGGAAGCCTGATACTTCATCATTCAGGCATCACCATATCGATCAGAAAATCCTCCATAGCAATATACAATACTTCTTCAATAGTTGGCTTTAGACGGTGGATTTCATCAATAAAAAGGATATCTCCTGTATCAAGACTATTGAGTACACTCACAAGCTCACTTGGTTTGCTCAATGCATATCAGGTAACTACCTTCAAAGAGGTTCCCATCTGCTTGGAGAGGATTCCAGCAAGGGTCGTTTTCCCAAATCCACTTGATCCTGAAAATAAGATATGTCCTAACTCCCCTGCTCTGAGTTTTGCACTTTCGATGGCTGTTTTTAAAACAGCTTTGATTGGCTCTTGTCCGATAAAAGTATCAAAGTCTGTTGGTCTCTGAGAAGCTGGAGATGGTGTTTGTGATGTTGTAGTGATTCTTTTGATTTCCATAATCAAAAAAAGCAAAGTAAAACCTTGCTTTAGACTATAATGAAATGAGGAGAAAATAAAAGAGAATTATTTGATCGCATCAATACGATCTTCATAGGCATCATGATCGTCGTGAAAGCTATCAATTTCTCGAGTATCTTTCCCCTTGATCAACAAGAGACGATCTTTTATAGTTAAGTTAAGTGAATAAATATTTCCATTTTTTCTAATAGGGTTTTTCATAATTGTTGGATTAGAAAGAGCTGAAAGGACGGACTCTTTATTGCTCCCTACAGTAAAGAATTCTATAAGTTCTTTACCAAGTTTTTTAGGATTTACTATAGTATAACCAAAAGTATTTAAATTTTCAAAGATTTTCTGAATAAGCTCTTCTCTTGGCATTTCTAGAGAAAGGGAGTGAAGCGATAAGTCGTATTTTGAATCAAGAGAGGTCATGATTTCAGTTTTTTCTTCTTTTTGTTCTTGACTATTTTCAAAAACCTCAGCGGAAACTTTCTGATCCTCATCTATAATTTCTAATCCTAAATCCTCAATCAGATCAAGAAATTTACCCTCATCTTCTACTTTAATCAATCCATTTTCTCAAAAATAATCAGATCTTTTAACTGGTTTTTGATTTTTGACCAGACGGGTAATCTTTTTCATCAAATCTTTTTTTTCTTTTGGAGAAAGATTAAGAGTTTCAATCTGACTTTTGATTTGCTCCATTTGTGCAGGATCAATATTATTATCCAAAATGTCCAACATAAGTCAGATTTCTTTTTTTTGTTCATTCTTTTTAGAAGGATGTTTTTCTTTCTGATTTTGTTGCTCAAGTTTCGCATTGTGAGAACTAGCAAATTCTTGCTGCATAAGAGCAATAGTATAATTCTCATAAATATCTGGAAGATCCTTGAGTACCGGAACTAATGCCAGATAGAGTCTCTGAAAGATATAATCAAAAAATATATCTTCAGTAACTCTTTTCCCATCTAGTTCTTGCTTGATTTCAGACTGTACCTTGATCGATACTCACTCCCCTAATGCCCAAATAAATCTCTCTCTTAATTCCTTATTATACTTTTTAGAATTGATAGTATGATAGATACTTTTGGATGCAAGAGGATATTCCTTGAGAAACTGGCGCCCTTTTTCTTTCCTATAATCAAAGAGAGCCTGTTTATGAGTTGGATCTTGTTTATCATCAGGGATAAGGTCTCAGGCAACTTCATGTGCAATATCAGGAATACTATCGAGAAAAAAATCAGTATGGGATTCATAAATTTTAGTCGATTTACTCTTTTTTATCAAAAGATCCTGGATAATGATAGTTAATCTCTCTTGCATCTGCTTCCATTCATCAATTTCATCTTCATCTTCAGGCTTGACGATCCTAGACTCCTCCCAAGCAGTTAATTTGTCATGTATCAATTTACTATAATTGATATTGAGCAAAACAGGAAGCATTTTTTTAATCTCTTTTCCATCAGATCCTTTGAAAGTTCCATCTTGAAGAATCTGTTTTATATCATCAAAATTATTCTCATCTAGTGCCATCAAGAGATCATCTTTTGTTTTTTGAAATTTTGAAATTTGCTGAGGAATTGACTTACTTCCTCCTTCTAACAAAAGGTCAAGCTCATCATGAGAGAACTTTGATCAGAAACTACTTGAAGGAAAAGGATCACATTTTTCAAATCCAGCCATTTTCAGCTAAAATAAAATAAAATCTAGTTCAAGTATAATAATTTTGATGAAAATATACAAATTTTGGGCAAGATTTTAGTTATTTAAAAGTGTTTGATATAGATTAGCAATGTGTGAGTATTGAGTTGTTCGATCAAAGACTTTAGGAGAAACAGCATCAAAAGTCTGATTTTTGAGCTTTTTTACTCCTTGAATAATAGATTCAGGACTCTTGGGAGCGATAAAAACAACCCTACCAGAAACAACCTCTGGAATAGATGCGATGTGTGTTGTAATCAAAGGGATCTGCATCTGACAAACTTCACTATGCACAGATCAGAAACCTTCAGAAAGTGAAGGTGCAATCACTCCATCAACCTGAGAAATAAGCGCTCTTAACTCGCTTTTTTCTAGTCAAAAATGCAGGCGAATACGCTCTCCTTGATCGCTTGGTAAGGTATCGATCAGATTTTGCAATTGGAGTCTGATTTTCACTCCCCTCTTTGCTGGGATAAAGTTGAAGATAAACTGCAAATCTGGATAGGTTTGAAGTAATTCAGGCAAGGCAATAATCAGCTGATCTATCCCTTTAGAAATCCCCGTATGACCGAAATAAAGGAGATTCCAAAATCATTGAAGATGAAAAAGTTCAGAAATCTGATTTTTTTCTTCTGTTTTTACTAGATTTGGATCTCGAAAAGAAAGATCCACTCCATTGTGAATACAATGATTTTTCTCGTCAGGGATAGCGTAAACAAGCCTAAGAGAGTTGAAGGTATACAGCGATACACAATGGAAGGCATCAAATGGAAGCTGGAAAATCAACCATTCAAACATGCGATAAATCCATCACTTCCACCATCCTTTGTACTGATGCCAAAGCTGGGCAAAAATTTCATGCACTGTGATGAGGACTTTTTTACCAAAGAGCTTTGCTAGAAGAGATGCTGGGATTGCTCATCAGTAAGTACTCGTATGGATAAGGTCTATTTGTTGATTTTTAAGAATCTGAGCTCACTTGAACAACGCCTGAAACATAAATCAAATTCTTCATTTTCCAACTCTATAAATCTCGAGATCATCATGATTTTCATAGGTGGGAAGGTTTGGATCAAAGTGTGAAGTCAGAATTATTACTTTTTTACCAGATGCGATTGTGCGTGAGATAATCTGCTCAAAAACAGTCTCAACCCCTCATCTATGGGGGAGATAGTAGTCTAGAATATATAAGACAACTGGCTTCATATCTCATAAGCATAAGGTAAAAACTTAGTATAGCCGTTTTGAATCTTTAATTTATATTTTTTGTCTCACCAATCTTTCTGATGCTGAGATCTTCTCAATTTCAAGCTCTAAATAGTTTCCTAGATCGAGTTCTGATATCCATTTTGGTCGCTCAATCACGATATATTCAAATTCTGCTATCTGAGAGAGAATCCCCTTTTGTACTGCTTCTGATAAAGAATTGAGCCTATACATATCGATATGCAAAAGTTTATCCTCATAGATATTGACATATGCATAAGTTGGACTTTGAACGATTTGAGGATTGATTCCGATCTGCTCGGCAAAACCTTTGATCAAAGTTGTTTTTCCTGCTCCAAGATCTCCATGAAGGAGCAAAATTTTATGATTTTTTGCAAGATCTTTCCCTAAATCATGCATTTGTTCTGGAGATTGGATATTCCACATTGTAGGAAAAATAGAAATAAAATCTGAATTCTGATTTTGGATTATAATCTCTCATAAACGATATATCCACAGAGAAATTCTAGTTGAAAATAGTCTTTTTGTTGTTATTGCCCAGAGTATAGGCTTTCTCTGCAAAGTTTCAAGCTTTTTTGATCAAAAAAAGAGATGAATCTCATCTCTCTTTCCTATCGTTGTCCAATGACTAATATTCGATTTTATCAGATTTCTTTTTCCATTCTTCAAAAACTTTGATTGCATTTTCCCTACCAACTTGTTCTATTGGAAGAGATCTAATCTCTAAATCCTTTTTGAGTTCTTCATAAATGAAGTCATCATCAAATCCGATATTTGCTGCGTCCACTCTAGTATTTGCATAATAAATTGCCTTAGGTCTTGCCCAATAAATCGCACCAAGACACATAGGACATGGTTCACAACTAGTATAAATAATACAATCATCAAGCTGGAATGTTCCTAGATTTCTGCATGCATCTCTGATAGCAACAACTTCGGCATGTGCTGTTGGATCGTTTTCACTTGTTACATGATTTGCTCCAGATCCAACAATTTTACCATCCTTTACGATGATTGCTCCAAAAGGTCCTCCCTTCCCTGATCTCATATTATCCAAAGAGAGCTCAATAGCTTTTTCCATAAAATATTCGTGGTTCATGTTTTTAGGTATAATAAGATAAAAAATTAGATTTTTATTCTAATAACTCTTCTCAATAGGAATTATCGAACAAATGCAATTTTTTTGTATACTTCATCAAGTTTTGCTTGAGCTATTGCTCATGCTTGAGCTGAATGCTTTTCAAGTAAGGCTGTGATCTCATCATCTGAAATTTGAGCAAAACGCTGCTGAATTGGTTCTAACATTGCAGACATCTTTTCATAGAGATATTCTTTGGCATATTTGTACGAAAGTCCTCAAGCCTGATATTTAGCTCTCAACTCTGCATCCTCTTCGGGAGTAAGGAAAAGATGTAAAAGCTGATATACATTACAAGTATCTGGGTCTTTAGGTTCTTCTACAGGTATTGGAGAAGTTGGAATTTGTTTGATTTTTTTGAGTAAGGCATTTGGCTCTTCAAGCAGTCCGATATAATTATTATATGACTTTGACATTTTACGACCATCGGTTCCGATAATCGTAGCAAGGGATTCTTGAATATATGGCTCAGGAAGTTTAAAAGTATCTCCATACGCATTATTAAATTTTTGAGCAATATCTCTAGCATATTCTAGATGCTGTTTTTGATCCTTTCCTACTGGAACGATATCGGTATCATATAGCAAAATATCTGCCGCCATCAAAATAGGATAACAGAATGTTCAAACTCAGAGTTCTCCTGCTTTACCTTTTGCAAGGTGATCTTTGTAAGAGTGCATTCTCTCCATCGTTCCCATGATAGTCAAACAAGTCAAAACCCAAGAAAGCTGAGCGTGCGCAGGAATCAGCGCTGGATTATAAATCAAGGTATGATCTAGATTTACCCCACAAGCCAAATAGAGCTTTGTGATAGTAAGAGAGTTTTGTAAAAGCTCTTGGGGATTGTGTGTTTGAGTAAAACCATGCATATTTGCCAAAAAGAGAAAGAAATCTGACTCAGATTCAGTTTGCTGGAGTTGAAGAAAAGGCTTGATCGCTCCAAAATAATTTCCGAGATGAAGCTGTTGCCCTGTGGGTTTGAGTCAGGTTAAAATTCTTTTTTTCATATTAGATAATATAATTGAGTAAAAAAATTAACTAATTCGATCCTCGAAAACTCTATAATCATGCTGAATTTGAGCATCCAATTTGAGTTTTTTGGTAATATTTTTGATTGCATAAATTGCAGTGGCGTGATCTTTTCCGCCAAAATAATCACCGATTTTTTCCAAAGTCCAGTGGAAATGCTGTTTGGCGATATACATGAGAAGTTGGCGGGCTGTTGTAATCTCCTTTTTCCTACTATCAGACTTGAGGTCTGCAATTGCAATATTATAATACTCAGCTACAATCTCTACTAAAGTGTCAAAATTTTTGGTAGACTTTTTATTTTGTTTGAGAAGATTTTCGACATTAGGGGTTGAAGGATCAACGGCAAACCCGAGCGTAGTCAAAGTATCTAATACATCTTGATGAGAAATCTCCTGTCCAGAAAGTTGCTGACGAGTCAACAAAAGATTTAAGGCTCATTCAAGTTCTCTGACATTACTTGTTACATATTGGGCAATGAGAGAAAGATATTCAAATTCGATTTGCATACCTTTGACTTGGAGTTTTTCCTGAAGGATAGCGATTCTTGTTTCAAAATCTGGAGCCTTAATATCAACGACCAATCCAAGTCAGAATCTTGATTTTAATCTTGGCTCAATTTGAGATAGCTCTTTTGGAGGGCGATCTGAAGAAAGGATGATTTGTTTTTTTCTCATATGAAAATCATTGAAAATATCATGAAGGACTTCTTGTGTCCTATCCTTTCCAGCCAGGAACTGTACATCATCTATCAAAAGCACATCAATAGTTGCCATTTTCTTGTGAAAAGCATCCATTTTATTGGATCTGAGAGCTGTAACAATTTCCTCAATGAGCTTGGTTGCGGGGAGGTAAATTACGACTTTATCTGGGAAGTTTTGCATAATTTCATTTCCTACTGCTTGCATAAGGTGCGTCTTCCCTAGTCCTACATTTCCATAGAGAAAGAGCGGATTATACGCAGTTCATGGAGCTGTAGCTACAGCTTTGGCAGCTGCAAATGCCATCTGGTTTGTAGCTCCTGCAACGAAGGTATTAAAACGATATTCTGGCAAAAAAAGAATACCAAAATACTGATTCAATTCATTTTTTATACTTGGATTGAGGGGAGAACTTACATGAGAGTCAGATTTTTTTTCTTTTTTGGGAGACTGAATATTGAGAAAAGATTTTAGATCAATCAAAAGATGATTTTTTTCATCTGAAAAACCATTATAGATCATATAGTTAACCCCATATTGTGGGTTATAACAGTTTTGAACTGCATCTTTCAATGCCTTATTAAAAAACTTTTTGGCCTGAGTAAGCATAAAATCGTTAGATGCACCAAAAATAACCTCCTTTTTGTTTTCATCAATATCAATAATCCCTACCTTGGACAATGACATCAAGATTTTTTCTGGAGGAAAAGAAGCTGCAAGATGAAGAATAATTTTTTCTCGAAGCTCTAGAAGATAAGCGATTTTACTCTGGTCATAGGAAGTTGTTGGATCAATAAGCATAGCGAAGATTTTAATAGATAAGAACTAGTTTTTTTGTAAGATAATATATCCGATCTTGTACTCTTTATTGATTCAAGGAGCAGGGTTGGTATAGTCTCCGAAATCCTTGATAGAAAAATTATGCCTAAGATATTTGAAATCATCAAGGGTATATCTGACAGCATCTTCATTTTCTTTCATCAAGTGAGAATCACTATGATGATAGGTCAAAAATATAAATCCTCCCCTATTGAGATGCTCATAAATCGAACTAATAAATTCTCCCAAGACATATTCTTTGTTCATATACATCACGATATGTTTTGCTATGATGAGATCATATTTTTTGGTAATTTTGAAATCAGCAAGGGGGCTTTCATGAAAATTGATACTTGGATGCGCTTTAAGATAATCTGGATAATGATTTCTGATTGAGGTATCTTCGACTGCATCAACCTGTGCTCCATAACTTGCGGCCAAGATGCTAAAATATCCCTTTCCTGCTCCAAGATCGAGAATCGTTTTTGGATGCTGAGATTCGATAAGATTACTTACAAGTTTTGCTCCTTCCATAGGTATATCAGTATTACAGAGTAAAAACAGTTGAAAAATCTGACTTTATATGAGAGATTTATTGCTCTAAATCGTGTTTTTGGGTAGCAGTAGCAGAAGTTTTTATTGCATAAACTGCTCAAGAGAGAGTACGGCTAGTCCAGATCTTGTATTGTACAAGTCTTCTAATGTAAACTCCTGAGCCTCATCAGAAAATGCAGCACAAATATCAGCGATCAATGCAATTCTAAATCCTCTATCATAACTCTCCTCTACAGCCATTCTCACACAGAGATTGGTAGGGACTCCGCAGATGATAAGGTTTTCAATCCCCTCGAGCTCATCAGCAAGAAATGTTTGATAATAAGAACTGATATTTCTCTTGGAGATAACAAGTTCTCAGTCTTGAGGGATTAACTCTGGTATAATCTCAGAATTTTCATCTTTTTCTGAAAAGGGTCCATGAGGATCAATATGCTTGATAAAGATGATCTTATATTGCATATCTCTAGCATGATCAAGGAGTTTTTGTGCCTGAGGAATAAGGCTCTCAAAGTCCTCTAAATAGTAATCGGAAGATTGATTCCTCCACGCAGACTGAAAATTGATCAGAACAAGTGCGGTATTTGCCATATTCATCATATAGAGGATAAAAGCTCCACAAAACGTAGGTTTACTTTCAGTAGAAAGTAAAATCGATACATCTGTTATAATATGATTTTGCTTAGCAGTTTCAATTTGAAATTGTGAAAAAGTTTTGTCTATTTTGATTTCTTAGTATTTTGGAAATATATATTATTGCTGATTACTATAGCAAAAAAAAGTATTAACTTCAGCTTTTTATTCCTTCAGTAGTATGAAAAAATAGCAAAATAAAAACCCCCTTAGGGATACCTAAGAGGATTACCCCCTTAAGATACTAAGGGGGATTTTCGTTAAAGAGGAGATAAGTAAATAAGTCAGTAGAAATACTTAACAATTGCTCCATTTGCATTCGCATTCGCTGTAGCTCCTGAGACATAGGCATTGATCTCAGCCTTAAAGGTAAGAAGAACATTTATTGGGGCATTAATCTTGATAACTAATCTTTCTGAGAACTTGTTCAAAAGGGATTCTGTTACCTTATACCATCCTCCTCTAGTGAGGAAGTCTGATTTTTGGAAGGTTTCTTTTCTTCTCCCCTCTGAATCTTGGAGAAAGATATCTTTCTCTTCAAAGATAAGTTCATACCTAAACTGTGACATAGTTTTCGTTATTTAGTTGGTTAGTATTTTGTTTTTCTGTAAAGAGTTAATAGTATACATTAAAACCTTTATAGCAAGATTTTTTGTTCCTATGCTCTTTTACTTTTGTAGTTATATGTATTTCCTTAAATATGTCAATATATTTTTTATACTTTTATTATTTATCAATAGTTTAATAAAAAAGCTACAAATTGTAGCTTTTATTTTTTAAATTTTGATCTGATTCGTGTAAAGGCTTTGAAGAGATAATAAAGCACCGGATTAAGCACCAAATCATAAGAGCCATAAAATTCTGACTTCATTCCACCAAGCGACTCCTTAAATTTGCTCACTCAAGCCAAAGGATGGTCTGGAAATCCTGTTGGAGCCCCTCCCATGAGATCACAGAATTCAAAACCATGATCTCTCGCCCATTCAAACATTCCATATTTGAGATAGTGATGCCCTCAGAGATTAGTATATTTTCTATCTGTAAATCCATAGAGATATACGATTGTCTTATCTCGAAAAAGGCAGATACTTCCAGCGATTTGTTCCCCATTAAGCTCAGAAATAAATACATTTCCTCGATTGTGCTTTCTGAGAATTTTAATAAGCATAGTATATTGCTCTTTTGTGATAGTATGAAATCCTTTTCCTCATGCGGTATTTTGTCGTTTTTCAAAGAAGACTGCATCATCTCTTTCAGTTCAGAGTCTGACTTTTACTCCTTTTTTTATAGCTTTTTTGACTCTATCAGCACATCCACTATTCATCTCCGCAAGAAGTTCTTCATCTGACTTGGCAAGTTTAATCGTAATTGTTGACTGAGGCATGTTTTCCTTGAAAGCAAGCTTGAGCCCTGTTTGTTTGATGATGGTAGCTCTTTTCTGGAGTCTCATCCCCCTTACTTTACCGATGATATCTTGAGATCTAGCTCGATAATTATCAAAACTGGTAATTTCGTTTATAATTCCAAATTGGAAACAAATATTTCCCCACTTTTTACCAAAGTAGTGCTTAACTTTTTTGAGTTCTTCTCTGACTTTAGATCGATCATCAGGGATTTCTAGCCCCATCACTTGAAACTCTCTAAAGGTAAAAGGTCAGACTTTTTTTTCTTTTATGAGATAAAAATACTCTTTGCCAAAAAGATAGATGAAACCATGCGGTTTACGATAAATATCTGCTTGGAGACTCCTTCGGATTGGAGATTGGTAGAGTCCATACATTGCCTTTTGTCTCGATAAAAAGATAAAAAAGCTGATTTTGGAGTTTTGTTTTTAGTAACTCTTTGCATAAATTACTCTTCTTGGACTTGGCTTTCCACTGAGCGGATCAATTCAAGCTTCCTCAGGCATATCAAATGGCAAGCATCTGATTGTCGCTTTAAGTTCATCTTGGATTCTTTCTGCAGTTTCAAGTGTCTCATCTCGGTGTGCAAGCACAAATCATTTTTCAACTTTTTCTTTAAGCTCCTCATAAGTATCCGCAGTAAAAGTATTTTCCAAAGTGAAAAGCTGATGTTTTGCTAGTATATTTTTCTGAATTTCTAGGATTAAGTTTTGAATCTCCTCTACTAGATTTTCAACCTTTACAAGCTTTTTTTCCATAGTATCTCTTCTGAAAAGTTCAACCTGTCCTTGTTCAAGATCTCTTTTCCCAACAGCGATTCTCAATGGTACTCCCTTGAGCTCTCGTTCATTGAATTTTCGTCCTGGAGATTTTTGAGTATCGTCATCAATTTTGATCTTGAAAGGAAGTGAAACCTGACCAAGAATATCAGAATTGATCTTTATTTCAGTAAGTTGATCAAGCTGAGGCTGAAGAGTTTGCATAATCTCAGATAGCTCATCCTCACTCTTAAAAATTGGCACTACAACAAGGTGGATCGGTGCGATTGCTGGAGGCAATACCAATCCCTGATCATCAGAATGAGACATAATCAATCCTCCCATAAGTCTAGTACTTACCCCTCGAGATGTCGCATAAACATACTCTTGTTCATTATTTTTATTGGTAAATTTTACATCAAAAGCTTTGGCAAAATTCTGACCAAGATTGTGAGAAGTTCAGGCTTGTAGAGCTTTTCCATCTTGCATCATAGGCTCAAAAGTATAGGTTGCAACTGCCCCTGCAAATCTCTCATGAAAAGGCTTTTCCCCCTTGTAATGATAAATTCCCATAAAATTACGCACAAAATCTGAGTATACTCCAAGCATTCTTCTCGATTCAACATCAGCTTCTTCTGGTGTGGCATGTGCGGTATGCCCTTCTTGTCGCAAAAATTCTGCACTTCTCAAGAAAATTCTCGTTCTCATCTCCCATCTCACAACATTTGCCCATTGATTGATCATAAGTGGCAAATCACGATATGAGTTAATCCAATTTCTATACGAATCCCAGATAATAGTCTCTGAAGTAGGACGAACAATAAGTTCTTCCTCGAGTTTAGCTTCTGGATCAACGATAATTTCTCCGTTTTCAGAATTTTTGAGTCTATAATGGGTAATTACCGCACACTCCTTTGCAAATCAAGCAACATGAGATGCTTCCTTGGAAAAATAAGATTTTGGAATAAAGAGAGGAAAATAAGCATTTTGATGTCAGGTTTTTTTGATCATTTGATCAAGAATATCTCTCATATTTTCCCAAATTGCATATCCATACGGCTTGATAATCATACATCCTCTCACGGCTGAATTTTCAGCTAAATCTGCATATTTTACCAGGTCATTATATCGCTGGGAGAAGTCTTGCGCTCTAGGAGTTAGTTTAATTGCCATAGTCCAAAAATCAAAAGTAAAACTTGCTTTTCATAATAAGTTTTTGTAAAGAGTTTTCAAGAGCTTTTTTTGACAAAAGGGCGAATGATATGTATAATCAGGATTGTTCTTTATCTTATATTTTTGCAAACAAATGCCAGAAAAAAGCTGATTCAAATCAACCGATCCTGCTAAATATCTAGAATATCTTAGTCGCTTAATGGCAGAGAAAGGAGCGAGTGATATGTATCTGACCTATAATGAGCCACCAACTCTTAGAGTAATGGAAGATGTTATCAGAGAAAAGGAGTTTGAAAAGCTTGATGATGATATGCTCAATGGTATTGCACTCACGCTGATGAATCAGACTGGTGTTGATTTTTTTGAAAAGCATGGAAGTATTGATCTGGGAGTCAGCTATCAAGACAGAAGATACAGAGTTAATATTTCTAGGCAGAGAGGGCACATTATGATCGTAATGAGACTCATCAGAAAGGAAATCCCAACGCTCAAAAAACTCTGACTTCCACCTCTTTTTAAGGAACTCGCTCATAGAGAAAATGGGATTGTACTCTTGGCGGGAGCAACAGGATCTGGAAAATCTACCACTCTTGCTGCAATGATTGAAGAAATCAACCAAAATGACAAAAAGCATATTTTGACCATTGAAGATCCAATCGAATATATTTTTGAACCTAAAGAAAGTATTATTGATCAAAAAGAACTGGGGAAGGATGTAACAAGCTTCTCTAGTGCAATGAAGTTTTCTCTCAGACAAAGACCTGATGTAATTTTGTTTGGAGAGATTAGAGACCTGGATGGGATTAGAAATGCGATCTTGCTTGCTGAAACAGGACACTTGGTACTCACTACGATTCATGCTAGATCTGCTGAACAAGTACTCAATAAGATTATTGGATCCTTTAACTCTGATGAACAAAATCAAATTAGAATTCAACTCGCCGAAAACCTCTCTGCGGTCATTGTTCAAAAACTCCTCAAAAGACAGGATAACCAAGGTCTAACGCTTGCCCAAGAGGTTTTGATCAACACCACTGCGGTGGCAAATCTTATTAGAGAAAACAAACTCAACCAGCTCAAATCTGTAATGTATACTGGGAAAAATATTGGTATGGAACTCATGGAAGAAAGCCTCCTCAAGCGTTTTATGCAAGGACAATTGACGGTTGAACAAATTTTGCAGGCAGCAAATAATCCTGAATATATCAAGAGAGAACTTGTGAATAGAGATGTATTTGGATAAAACTGTATAAGGGACTAAAAAAAGATGAAAAGTCTGATTTTAGTCTTTTTTATCAATATAAGAAAACATAATAAATACCTTGAGAGATGAATAAACTCAAGGCATTTTTTGTACTGAAGAAATGATAATACAAGCTATACAGCAAGATCCTCTGAATTGATAATAGAAAATTTTGCTCAAGTCAATTCTGCCATTTTTTCTAAAACGGATTGCACCTTGTATCTTGGTTCTTGCTGTGATGCGTAATATCGTTTTTGAGGTTCAAGCATATACACATGAGTCAAATGACTAAAATCCTGAAAAATCTCAGCAGCCGTAGTCAGAATTATTTGACTCTTTCAAGATTTTATAGCTCGTCGATTGGTATTTTTTTTGGACTGGGTATCCTGATTGGTAAGGAGAAGTACATTTTGAGAAGAAAGCAGTGCATTATTGAGTGTCCAGAGGTCTGGGGCCACTACAAGAATCTGAGAAGAATCAGTCGAAATCTGATGTTTACCAAGGATGATTTCAGATTTTTGTTTTTTAGAAGATAGTTTTGAGGGCCTTTTTTGCAAGAGAGAGAGAATATCTTTGTCAAGGAAGAGCTTGGAAACTACTTTATAACTAGAGAATCGCTGATACACCATTCGATGCAAAAGTGCCATAGTCCAACGAGAAAGTAGAGCTTGCTCTACGAGGATAAAATCTTGGGTATTAGGGTAGAGATTATGATAGAGCTCTGGGAAACTAATTTCTTCTCCCAAAACGAGAAAATAGCCTTCATCATTTTTGATCAGGTCTCAAGATTTAAACTTGGGATCAAGTGTAGGAGCAGAAAAAACTCCATCTTGCCAAGCAAGTGATGAAAAGCTATACAGATACATTTTAAAAAATTAAGGGCTAGAAAGTGCAGTTAAAGTCTCAAGTTCCGTAATGATTCTTTACGAGAATAAAGGTTGGATCCTGACTGATTTTTTGGCAAATCTCAGAAAGTTGAGGAGAGGCCAATAATGCTCGTTGTGCTGTAGATTTCTTGAGTTTCTCTTGCATAAGAGCCTGGTTTTCGATAGGGGCCTGTTCAATAATACATTGATAGAGACTAACGATATTATTACAAAGAGCAACGGGAAAAAGATCAGAATTTTGATTCTTTTTTTCTCCTGTTGTGGAAGCTGAGTTGGTCTGTATTCTCGTAGTTTGTGAACCAGTACTGAGTGCAGTATTTTGTACAAGACGCTCTGAATTTATAGCGACTTCTCAAGCTGTTATCTGAGCGTCAGTGATTCAAGTTAGTGGAAGATCATTGAGAATTGCCTCCTCTAGGGGTGAGAGCTCCGCTACTCCACTCTGAATATCTCCTGATAGCACTGCCCCTGTCTGAATATCGCTTCAAGAACTATTTGTTAGTCTTTTTACAAAAATAATTAGGAGTACTAGGAGTATCAAGGATCAAAGAACGAGAAGCAAACGTTTATTTTGGTTTTTCTTTTTTCTTCTGGATAGCATTAAAAATAGATATTAAGAAATGAAAGTTAAGAGGGTTTTCTCTTTAATTTTTTATCAATTCAAAACCATCCTTGGTATCTTTAATTTCCCATCACTGATCAAGAAGCTCAGCTCTGATCTGATCTGCAAGAGCATAATTTTTGTCAGCTTTAGCTTGCTTTCTCTGCTCAGCAAGAGCAAGAATCTCATCTGGTACACTAATTTCTGAGGAATCATCAGCAGAGAAGAGTCAGATTTTTAGTACTTTTTCTTCAAGATCTTTTACGATATCCAAAGTATTGGCATGAGGCTCGGAAAGCGCGATATGGAGCTGAGTAAGGAGTTTTGGTGTATTGAGATTATCGCCAAGAGCTTGGTCAAATCTGTTTTGTAGGTCTGAATCGATAGAGGAGAAAGAATCCTGATTTTGAATCAGATTTTTTATTTTTTTGATCAGTCAGAGTCTTTCATTTTTGGCTTGGGTAAGCGCCTCTCGTGTAAAATTGAGAAAATTGGTATACTGAGCCTTGAAATAGAAATATCTCAAATCAAGTGGTGAAAATCCATGATCCTTAATATCCTTGAGAGAATAGGTATTTCAAAGAGATTTACTCATTTTCCCCCCATCAACCTGAAGGAACTCATTGTGCAATCGATATTTTACTCGAGGTTTATGATCAAAGCAGCACTCAGATTGAGCAATCTCATTGGTATGGTGAATTGTAACATGATCAGATCCGCCATGATGGATATCAAAGCTCTCTCCTAGGTATTTGCTCGACATAGCACTACACTCAATATGTCGACCTGGGAAACCCTTTCCTCGTGGAGAATCTCGTTCCATCTGCCTCTGAGTATCTGTAGGTGAAAACTTCCAAAGAGCAAAATCGGTTGGATTTTTCTTCCCTTTCATCTCTACTCTCTCTCAAGCATTGAGATCAGCAAGTCTTTTTTTGTAATTTGGCCCCATAAGCTTACCATAGTCTGAGATTTTGGAAGTATCCATATAGATTCCATCTCCCTCGATAGTATAAGTATATCCTTTATTTTCCAGGGTTTGAACCAATGCAATCTGCTCAGCAATATGATCAGTAGCTCTTGGCATCACATCAAAGCGATCAATATTAAGCTCTGCAATATCGGAGAGAAAAAGTTCTTCATATTTTTTTGCAATATCCCAAGCAGAAGAAGATTCTAATCTTGCTCATTTTTCGAGCTTATCTTCTCCATCATCGGCATCAGAAACCAAATGTCCCACATCAGTAATATTCATAACAGAGATCACAGGATATCCCAAATATTTAAGTGTATTTCTAATCAGATCAGCAGTAAAAGTCGCCCTAAAATTCCCAATATGAGGGGTAGAATACACAGTAGGACCACAAGAATAAAGTCAGACTTTGTCTTTTTTATTCGCTGGATCAGCAAGAAGTGGGATAAAATCCTCCTTAGAACGCGTAAGGGTATTGTAGAGCTGCAAAGGTTTCATCTAAAAATTTCTCAAAATAAATCCCTTTTAGATTAGAGAAATCATGCTAAAAATCAAGCCATAAAACGCTTATTTAAAAAAATAAAAAAAACTGAACAAGCAATCTCGTTCAGTGACTAGAGTCAGACTTTTTGATCTCTTATCTAGTAAAAGCAACCTGCTGAGCTTCAATCTGAGCTGAAAGCAATGCTGAGTCAGCTTCTACTTTTGTAGATTCTGCATTAATTACCAAAAAAGTCATCACTGCAGCATACACAATCACCCCAAAGAATGCAATGTCTCTAATCAATCTTTCAGTCTTTGATCTTTCTGCTTCTGGCTTGTGAACGATTTTCTTTACGATTTTTTTCATGATGTTTTATATAAGAAATAAATACAATAATAGTATATCATAATTTTACACTTTTGTCAAATTTTGGAGAGTTTTTTAATCAAGGATTTCTATTATTCTTTTCTTCTTGACATTCTTATTAAAATACATATATTATATTTATTCATACAAAAATCATCTTAATAAGAAAGTATTATGAAATCTCTTAAGTTCCTTTTGTGCGCAGGTGGTGCTCTTCTTGGAGCGCTTATACTGATGCGCACCTTAGAGCCTACAACGGTATCAATTAGCATTGTCTCAACGCTCTGCTTAACCAGCTTTACTAGCATAGGTTTCGGCATTAAGTATTACAATGCCCACTAACTCTCTGTACCAGAGACGGGAAGCCTCAAGTCACTCTTGAGGCTTTTTGTTAAGTTTCGATTTAAAAGTTCGACTTTTTAAAGAACTTTAGATTTATTTTTTTACGAAGTAAATAACGCAAAGCGATATTTTTTTCTTATTATACTCTTGTATTACTAAGACTGAAATAGAAATTCCGATTTTTTTAGCTATTTATTCCTAGTACTGTTAAAATTAAAATTCTCCCTTGACTTTTTTCTTAATACTTATATATACATTGTATTCTTAAATAGAAACCACCAAAAAAAAGGAAGAACGATGAAAACAAAAAAAGAATCTCAGAAAACCATACTTGAGGAGGTTCGAATGTCCCTCGCTTTGTTATGGATCTGCATCCGGGGCCTCAGAAACCTAATTACTTGGAGCAGACAAAGAAGCTAAGGAAACACTACTAATTCTCTAAATCTATCTCTAATGAATGAGCCCTCAAGCAACACTTGGGGCTTTTTCTTATTTAATCTTGAAAAGAAAAGGTAAAACGATACACTGAAGTCAGTTTTTTTATTTTTTGGTGAATGCAAAAATGTTGGACAGAGAAATAGAGCTTGCAAAGCTCAATAACATAGATATTTTAGAAAAGCTAGAAGCGTGGTATCAAGCAATTTTAGGTAAAAAGGGAATTCTTAGTGAGCAGCTCAAGGCTCTAGCAACGATGAGTCCTGAAGAAAAAAAAGAAAAAGGCTGACTTTTGTCTTCGATGAGAAGCGCTTTTCAAGAGGCTTATCAAGCAAAATTTGATCAGCTCAAGATTAGAGAGATTAACGAACAATTGAGTCAGGATTTGGTAGATATTTCATTGCCAGGGATCGAACCTGAAATGTGACACTATTCCCTCTTGACCAAAGTAAGAAGGGAGCTTGAAGATATCGCTCATGGAATGGGATTTATCGTTGAGAATGGAAAAGATGCAGTAAGTAAATTTGAAAATTTTGAAGCAGAAAATATTCCCGTTTCTCATCCAGCAACAGAAATGCATGATACGATCTATCTTGCTGAGAAAGATGAGAGAGGAGAAAACTATGTTTTGAGAACTCATACTTCTGCAGCTCAGAATTATGTAATTAAAAAATATGGAGTTCCTGTAAAGGCCGTTTTGCCAGGAAGAGTGTATAGATTTGAAAATGTTGATGCAACCCATGATACTATGTTTTATCAGTTTGAGGGAATCTATATTGATAAAAATGTAAGCATCTGACACTTCAAAACTGTAATCAAAGATTTTCTCAGTGCAGCACTTCAAAAACCAGTTGAAATCAGAATGAGACCAGGATATTTCCCTTTTGTAGAGCCTGGTTTTGAAATCGATACCAGATATGAATACCTCAACCCTAAAACAGGGAAAAAGGAAATGTCAAAACGAATGGAAATCCTTGGTGCAGGAATGATCCATCCTAATGTCCTTAGAGAAGCAGGGATCAATCCTGAAGAAGGACGAACTGGTTTTGCCTTTGGTATGGGAATCAACAGGCTTGCTGCCGTAAGATACGGTATCAAAGATATTAGACTCTTTACCAATGGAGATCTTAGATTTGCAAAGAGCTGGTAGTCTCAGCTCTTTAGATTTTTCTCACGCACAACTTTTGCATTGATAGCACCTCATGAAAACTTCGCATACAACGATCGATCTTCTCGAAGATGAAAATTTAGGGCAAAAACTGATTAAAAAAGGATTTTGGCTCTATCTTTTTTCGTATTTAGTGGCACCTGCGGGATACTTGGTCAGACTTTTGATTTCTAATTCCCCTGAAGTAAGCGTAGAAGAAGTTTGAATTTTGTATAGTATTATTAGTTTGGTAAGCTTTCTAAATGTATACAATGATCTTGGGCTGACAGAAAGTTTGCAGTATTTTTTGCCAAAATTTTGGATCAGAAAGGAATATAACCATATCAAGACAACTATTTGGCTGAGTTTAGGCGCACAAATGCTTACTAGCCTGCTTATCGTATGAGGACTTTTACTTGGGAATGAACGACTAGCAAACAACTATTTTCATAGTGAGCAAGCAAGAACTATTTTACAATATTTTTGTATTTATTTTCTAGGAATTAATCTTTTTCAAACCCTGCAAAGCATTTTTATAGCTTTTCAAAAGACTTTTGATTACCAAGTCATTGATTTTGTGAAAATGCGATCAATCGTCTGATTTACAGCTTTTTGTTTTTTTTCTGGGAGACAAAGCATTGAACGATATAGTCTCAACTGGCTTATCGGACTAGGAATATGACTTTTATTGGGTGGAATTATCTACTTTAGAAAGTACCACATGCCATTGATGCAGGGAAATTTTGAGCGAGACAAGCCGATGCTCAAAGAATATTCGCGCTATGCTTTATGGGCATTTATCTGAGCTAATGTAGGAAATCTTTTCGGACAGATTATCCAACAAATGGTGATTTATTTTTTGGGAGCTGAAGCTGCAGGATATTATGCTAATTTCCTCAGTCTCTTTTTGATAGGGAATATGCTCTTTGCTCCGATAATGACACTCCTCTTTCCTCTGGTTTCCGAACTCATAGAGAAAAAAGACCATCAAAAAGTCTGAATTTTATGCTCTTTTTTTTATAGTTATCTGAGTATTGGAATCTTGATTTTTTCAGCATTTATGATGCTTTTTTCAAGAGAGATTACGACGCTCCTGTTTGGAGAAAAATTCCTAGCTTCAGGAGAACTCTTATGATGGTTTAGTTTATTTCAGCTTTTTGGGATATTTGCAGGATTTAATTTTTCATTATTGGCAGGATTGGGAAAAAACTTTGTTAAAGTGATTAGTCGATGAATCTCTGTCATAGTTGTTGTGCTTTTGGGACTTTATTGACTCAAAGAATATTGACTATGATTTGCTGGATTGATTTATATATTGGGAAATTTAATCTTATGGCTAACTAGTTTATATTTTGTTTTACAAGAAGTAAAATTACATCTTGATCTAAAATTCATTACTATTAATATTCTTAGCTTAACCCTCTTGATATGAGGACTTTATCGGGTAAAGATGAGTTTTTGATGAGCAGATATCATCGGTATGATTGGTTCTGGGCTCCTTATCTGCTCAATAATCTATATTCTCAATAGAAAAAAAATCTGACATCTTTATCAGGAAATCATAAAACTCAAAAATTAATTTTATCTTCCAAAAGTTAGTAAAAAAGATATGAACACACTCCTTCTTACATGAACCATAGCTCCTAATAGTTGAATATCTCAGATCTGATACAAATCATCATCCCTTGATCCACAAAAAAGACTCAAAGAATATGTTCAGACTTTAATTTTTTATATCACAGAATCTGAATTTGATACCTTTGTCTTTTGTGAAAATTCTAACTATCCCTTTCCTGAAGAGAAAAAATTACTTATTGATCTTGCCAACTATTATGAAAAGAAAATTGAATTTCTCCAATTTGAGGGTAATCACCAAAAAACATTAGAAAAAGGCTATGGATATTGAGAGGGAGAATGTATCGATTACGCTTTTGATCACTCAGAACTTTTACAGAAAACAAATTCTTGGTACAAAATAACTGGAAGATATATTTATGAAAATATGAATGAGCTCTTGGAGTCAAGTATTGATGAGGACAATCTCTTTTTCAGATGGATGTGGCCTTTGGCATATTTTTGTATAGCGACAGCATTCTTTAAGGTGAGCAATACTGTTTACAAGAAGTATCTCTATAACTGCAAAGAAGAATTATCATTAAATAGCACTATCGAAGCTAAATATTACTCAAAATTGAGAAATGCTAAAATAGATTTTGGGAAACTCAAAGTTATTCCGCTCAGAAGGGAAAGCGCTACTACACTAGCGACTTCACGATATCATCATCTCCTCCTTTGGCTAGGAGGCTGGAATATGGGTACTCAAATTGGGACGGTCTTGGATAAGCTTTTGTACAAGAGAGGATAATTACAATTTTACTACTCAAAAAAAAGATGAAAAAGTCTGACTTAAGAGCTTTTTTAGCATGAAAAATCCCATTTACTATTTGGATGCATATTCAGGCAGTACTATTAAAAAAGCAGCTTATAATCTGGAGAAGAGGGGCCTTTGAAGGGCTAAAAAATATTGAAGGACTCGGTGAACGAGATATTAAGCAGATCTCATCAGAGGGAAGAAGAAAATGAATCTCTGGATTTGCGAGACTGAGAGATAGTGCTTTATATCTGGAGAAAGTAATTGAAGCTCACTTGCCGTATCTGAATGAGATCGTTTTGGTTGATAACAATTCTCAAGATAATACTTGGGAAATCTGCGAATCTCTCCAAACAAAATATCCTGAAAAAATCAAAATTTTTCAGTACCTTCCTGAAGTCTATAGACTCTGAACTGATGAATATCAGACCTGTCCTGAAAACTCAGTCCACGATATGTCTTATTACTACAATTGGACACTCTCCCAAACAAGCTGTCAATATGCAATGAAAATCGATGATGATCATCTGCCTTTACCCAAAGAATTTGCACAAATTAGGTATGAAGTTTTACAAGGGAAATATGAAAACAAATTTCTTGCTCTTGGACTCTATAATATCAAACAATGAGAAAGCGGAATCGAATTGGACTTGCAACATCCATTAGCGGGAATTTATGGAGATTTCGGAATTTTTCCAGTAAGTGAGTTAACTTACTTTGTAAAAGATAAAAGATGTGAGAACTTTATCCATAGACTCAAACGGAAACGGTGAGGTCTAGCCTTATTTCATCTTAAGTTTTGGCAAGAGGGTTTCTGAACAAGAAACTATCGTGGAAATCTTAAATCCGAACATGAAAAAAAAGGAACAGAGTCCATTGTATTAAACGAAGAATTGAATCAGATTTTTGAATCTTTTAACATAGAGAAATAAAATGCAAAGAGAATCCGCACCGCTAGTTTCGATTATCACCCCCTGTTATAAAGGAGGGAAATATTTACCCTTTAGTATTGCGAGCGTTTTACAGCAAGATTTTAAAGATTTTGAGTTGCTCTTGATTGATGATAAAAGCCCGGACAATACACGAGAGATAATGCAAAAACAATGGGAGAAATCAGACTTTGATCCTCGTATTCACCTTCTTCAAAATGAAAAGAATTTAGGGATTGTAGGTACAAGAAATAAAGCATTACAACTAGCAAAAGGTAAATACATTTGTTTCCTTGATCAGGATGATCTCTGGACTGCAAATAATAAACTGAGTCTACAAGTATCCTATCTTGAACAGTATCCTGAGTGTGTGATGGTTTGATCTCATACAGACTTAATCAATGCAAACGGAGAAAAGATTGGTCAAATCCGTTTTGCGACTAGTGATCGTGGAATTAGATCAAAGTTCCTCTTTTGGAATCAATTTTGCACCTGTGCAGTAATGATCGAAAGTGAAGTAGTCAAAAAAGCTGGACTCCTTGATCGTAAATATGACAAGGTTGATGACTATGATCTGTGGCTCAAAGCTGGGAAATATTGAACTTTTGGTAATATTGATAAAGTATTGGTTGCTTATAGAAAAAGCTGAGAAAACACCTCATCAGAGAATCGCACCTATTTGCACATGAAAAGATTGCATCTCAGACTTGTTTGGAGAGAGTTTTGGAACTATCCACGAGCAAGTTTTGCACTATTATTTTCTCTTATCAATTGTTTGGTTCCCTATACTTTGGCTGAGAAAATCAAAAATCGTCTCTTTGGATCGAACAAATAACTCAAATCAGATTTTTAAAACTTTTAAATTGTAGTAAAGAAGAATAATGAAAGGATCAACCAGTCTTTCTATCATTACCTGCACTTGGAATAGTGAAAAATATTTGCAAGAATGTATTGAGAGTGTTAAAAATCAGTCATGAAATTTAAGCATTGAACATATTTTTGTAGATGGACTTTCTACAGACAAGACGATTGAGATTATCCAATCTTACCAAGAAGAATGTAAAGATAGAATCGATGTTAAAATCCTCCAAAGCTCACCTAAAGGAGTATACAATGCCATGAATCAAGGTATTGACAATGCAACAGGAGAATATCTCCTTTTTTTGAATAGTGATGACTACTTAGAAGATGGGATTTTAGCACAATATCTTGAACAAGTAAGCTTATCTAAAAAAGATATCTATTATGGAAATATTGACTTCTTTACTGCTGAAGGACAGCATTTTCCAACCGGAAGATTTCATCAATTGAGGCTTTTCCTTGCAAAGCTTGGATTTCATACCTTATTTTATCATCCAACCTGTTTGATAAAAAGGCAGCTTTTTGGAGAGCTCGGAAAATACGATGAGAAGAAAAAAATTGCTTCAGATTATGGTTTTTGGCTTAGAGCTACCAAACACCACAAATCTCTCGAATATTTTCCTCATATTGTTGCACACTTTAGAATTCATGAGGACTCTCTTTCAACCTCATGAGCAAATGATAATCTTTCTATTGAGGAAATGAGGGCATTTAGAATCCAAGAATATGGATTTTACGGGAAAATCATTCATGCTATAGGCATGCTCTGCAAAAAACTTACTGGAAAATATATGTAATTAAAAAGCTCTTATTTGCATAAGAGCTTGTAGATATTTGCGTATTGTAAGATACGCTTTTTTCGTGAAAATTTTTCTCTAACCATATCCGCAGATAATCAATGAGAACCAAGTTGAGCGAGTGCCTTTCTAATACCCGAAAGTAATGAATCTCTGCTAGCTGGTTGAACAAGGATAAAGTCTGAGTTATCACTTATTTCCTTCGTTCCTCAAACATCAGTAGCGACTACTATACATTTTGCCAAAAGCGCTTCGATCACGGTCGTAGGTAATCCCTCTTGAAGACTAGGGTTTACAAAGATATCTAAAGAAGGTAAAATCTGATTTTGGAGAGTATTTTTATCTTGGTATCCCAAGAAAGAGACTTTATCTTGAATATTAAGGGATTGTACTTGCTTTTCTAAGTTTTGTCTCTCCACTCCATCTCCGATGATTTGCAAGTGAATATCTGGATAGTCATCAATCAAATCTGCAAAGGCTGAAATCAGCACATCTACTCCCTTTAGATTGACCAATCTCCCGATAAAACCGAGAGAAATAGAATCTGAATTTTGTTTTTTCCTCTTTATCTCTGGAAAATCCAGCCCTCTGTAAATCACTTCTATAGGCGTTTTGGAAAACTTTTTGATAAAAGGAATATTTCCCTGACTAATCGCTACGATTTGATCCGCACCACTAAAGCAAAGCTTCCCAAACGTATAATCATAAATATTTGCAAAAAGGGATTTTCGCCAAATAAGACCTTTCACTAGTCCTGAACCATGCTCTATATGTACTCGCTTTTTCTTTCGCAATTTTGCACAAATTCCTCCAATAAAAGTAGAAAGAAAAAATCTGGTATGAGTCTGGATAATATCCGGATCCCGATTCTTTACTTGCTTTAAAACAGATCGGAACTGTTTTGTCCAAAACTTTGGAAAAGGATAATTGGAAATAATATCAAATGCTGGAATAATAAGAACCTTATAGCCGTCTTGTTGATAACTTTGGAGAGATTTCTGACCAACAGAAAAAGTAACATTAAGAACTTCTCAGCACTTTTCACTGATAAAATATTTACTAAACTCCTCTGCAACAGTCTCTACTCCTCACTTATGAGGAGGGAAATAGGGAACAAACTGAGCTACTCTCATAGTAGATTGGAAAATTAAAGTCAAATTGAGATTAAAGATTTGAATCCGAAAAGCAATCTGATTTAGTCTTGTTTTTTGTGTAAAGATACATAATCTTTAACTAACTTTTAATATAGAAAGATAAATGATGAAAAAAGGATTACTTTTGGCAGGACTTATTTTAGCAGGAGGTGCTTTTGCTGCAGCAAATCTCGATCCTATCCTCTTTAGACCTCAAATACAAGAAGAACCAACACTGAATCAAATGAGTGGATATGATTTAGAGTCTGACTTTTCTTTTGAAAAATTTTTGGATAACAAACATCCCTTCTCAAATAAAAAATATGAACCTACAGACTTGCAAGCAGTCAACTCTGACTTTACTTTTAATAATGCAAGAAAATTTCAACTTAGGAAAAAAGCTAGCGAACAATTTGCAGACATGGCTTGGCACTTTTGGGATGAAAACAAAGGGAAAAGGCTGAGCATCAATAGTGCATATAGAAGTTTCTCCTTCCAAGAGATTCTAAGAAAAGGCTGCTCAGCAAACCACTGTGCAGAAGCTGGAACTAGCGAGCATCAAGCAGGACTTGCTCTAGATCTGGGAGTAAACTGAAGAACGCTAGACCAAAAAAGTCTAACTTGGCTCAAGGAAAATGCACACAAACGAGGTTTTCATCAGACCTATCAAAAGGGAGAAAACATCGATGGGAAAAAAATTGAACCTTGGCATTGGAGATATGTGGGAAATAAACTAGCAACTGAACTCTTTGAAAAGAAAATGAGCTTTGCTGAACGATTTTATATAAAAAATCTGGATACTCCTCACATATAATGCAAGAAAATATCCAGATAATGGAGAGGAACTAGAGATACAAAAGGATCATTCTCCTTCTAAATCTTTAAGTTCTTTTTTTGCTTGAGAAATCTTTTGCTGACAGCTCTCGATCTGTTTCACTATCCAAGAATCTGAGTCTTTTAAGCTCGATGGAAGGGTTTCTGCTATCTGGAGAAGGATGTTTTTCAAATCCGTATAAAGTTTGATGCGCTCTTTCGCCATAGCAGCTTTCGACTTTAGATAGTCTTTTTTAAGTTTTCTACACCTCAAAAAATATTTGACGCCGAGAAACCCAAGGACAATCAGCAGAGCCTCTAGGATCAGTGATAGTAAAATCTGTTCCAGAAAAACAAATGATAGTACCGCATAGAAGATTCCTATAACACTGAGATACAGGACTAACCTTGATATGAAATCAAGATCTGTTATCTTCTCTAGAAATTTTGTATTCATAATCGTTATGTTTTGTATGTTTTTTTATTTATAATAAAGATTTTATTAAGAATGTCAATATTTTTAGAATAAACGAAAAAAGAAGTCAGATTTTTATGTCTGCTTCTCTTTGCATGAGAAGTATCACCTAAGGAGTCCATAAGAGCAATCTCGGCTATTAACCAAGACTGTGGCAATGTCTCTAGGCATCCCTAGAGTTGAGAGAACAATGCACAACTACGATATTCTACCTTGGATCTAAGTAAGAATATTGGCAAATCATTAGGATAGTAACTAAGAACTTACAAATAGCGCTTACTAAGAGGGGAAAATATGGACAGCAAGAAACCGCTTTCTCACTATAACTTTTATAACTATTTTCTCCGATAGAAGTGCGAAAGTATTTTGAGAACTTTTGCTATTCCGCTTACCCTCATAAAGCCAATCAATCCCTCCATAAAAATCGATGAGGTAACAAAAGTGGTAGCTTTCATGCTCAACAATTCTTTTAAAACGAAAGAACGAATAAAGAACTTCTGAGAGGTTCTGAAATAGATGATCTTTTATAGTTACACAAGTCTTTAGCTCATGAACTGGGGAAGCTCTTCTCTAATAAGGCTCCTCTGAAAAGATCAAACTTAATCCTTATGCCCTAATTTCCTCATTTGATTTCAAAAAAACAAAAGACAGAAATCAGATTTTTTTATCTTGTCTTTTTCAAGATAAAAAGTAGATATCTCTAGATTATATCTAGGAATATATTATCCTAAATAAACAAATCTCTGTAGATAAGCAATAATGACCAAGCAATGGTAAATACTTTCCCTTAAGTGATAGTAATGATCTCATATATCAGGAAATACCTGACAGTCATATGAGAAGAGTGCTTCTTCCCTGATGACGATATTATTATACTCGAAAATAAAAAATAATGCAAATTTTTTATTACTTTTTTATAAAGAAAAATATCAACCTGAGAAACAGTAGGTTCTTCTTGTATTTTAGAATGATATTACTATAGTTAGTAACTGGCGTGTTTTATCTTTTTGTAGGAAAATGGAAAATAAAAATCTGAAAACTTCCCTCAACTGATCTATTATCAAGGGATTATTAATGTTGGCTCTGCCAATCTTAGCTGGGAATTTATTACAAAGTTCATATCAATTTGTAGATGCTTACTGGGTTGGTAAAGTAGGAAAAGAAGCGGTTGCTGCGGTCTCTGTGAGTGGACCAATTACCTTTTTGATTGTTGCTCTTGGGACAGGTTTTGCAATGGCAGGAACAATTCTCGTAGCACAATATGCAGGTGCAGGGAAGAAAGAACTCGTAAACCATAGCGCGGCTCAGACACTTTTATTGGTTGTAGCAATTTCATTATTATTGAGTATAATAGGTTTTTTTGCTGCAGAATGGATATTGCAATCAATGGGAGTTGCACCTGAAGTAATGCATTATGCACTCCCCTACTTACAAACGACCTTTTGTGGTCTGCTTTTTACCTTTATTTTTTCGATGTTTCAATCGATCTTGAGAGGAGTAGGTGAGGTAAATATCCCTCTTTATATTATCTTAAGTACTGTTCTGTTGAATTTTGTGATCGATCCAATGTTTATTTTATGATTTGGACCTATTCCTTCGATGGGACCTCAAGGTGCAGCTATTGCTACTTTGATTACCCAAGGAATTTCTGCAGGGATTGGATTATGGATACTCTTCCGTGGAAAACATGGAATCAAACTTAATCGGTCGGACTTTAAGCCTGATTTCTGATTTATCAAAAAGGCGTTTAACCTAGGATTCCCTTCTTCTTTGGAAATGTCAGTAAGAGCGTTAGGATTTGTTTTATTAACAAGTTTAATCACCAGTTTTGGTACTAATGTTTTAGCAGCATATGGTGCTGGAGCTAATATCAATCAATTTATTTTTATTCCGTTAATGGGACTTTCTATTGCCACATCAACCATGATTGGGCAAAACCTTTGAGCAAGACAACTTGATAGAGCTCAAAAAATCGCAAAAACGAGTGCATTAATTTCTTTTTCAGCATTAACTTCGCTCGGAATTCTGGTCTATATTTTTGCCCCTCAACTTATTCAACTTTTTATTGAGGGGAATAGCACAAACCAAGAAGTAATTCAGATTTGATCTACCTTTTTGAGAATATTAGCGTTTTCTTTAGGATTTATGTGAATCCAGTTTTCATTTACAGGGGTATTTAGAGCCGCAGGCAACACAATGATGACTATGATTCTTGGAATTATCTCAATGTTTGTACTGGAGATTCCACTTGCTTACTGGCTTTCTAAACAGACTAGCCTTGGAGTGGATGGTATCTGGCGAGCGTTTCCGATTACCAATATTGCGATGGCAGTGATTTGTTATGTGATTTATCAAAGGGGAAAACGAAAAGAAAAAAATCTGACTCAAGATACTGCACAAATGAAAATCCAGGAAGAACAAGAAGAAGTTTACGAAGAAGCTGTTGCGGAACTTGGAAAGTAATATTAATTTTTTTAAAAAATAAACTAGAAGAGAAATCAGACTTTTCTTCTAGTTTTTTACTATTGAGTGATGATTAAATTTCTGCCATAATATCCGTTACGATGGCATTAAAAACATCCATGCCTGCATCAGTAAGCTGGAGATGCTGAGTTTCTTCATTATATGTGACAAAACCTTGCTCTTGGTAAGAAGTAATTTTTTCAAGATAATTTGGCACAAGAATTGGCGCAAAGTGCTCTAAATTTCTCACTCCTCTATCCGTTCTCAGTCCTAGGAAAAAGGATTCAATCAAATAATCTTGCTGATTCAAAACTTCAAAAGCTTTAGGATCGAGGAAGTCTCCTTTGCAATACTGCTCAAAACTGATAGTATTTTTGAATCTAAGAGCTTTTCAATCAAAATCTGAGAGGTTGAACGCAGACAAAAGATCAGGATTTAGATTTTTTGCATTGAGAAAAGAGGCAGAATTGAGTCAAATCCCAATATAGTCCTCCATCTCTCGATAGACTCTATTGTGGATGCTAGACTTGCTTGCAAGGGAGAAATTAGACAGTTCATATCTAGAATATCCCGCATCAAGCAAAATATCTTTGAGTAATGAAAATTCCTCATAAATATCCTCATCAGTTCCAAAAAATTCCCCAGAAATCAGCTTTTCATTTTTTTTCTTCCAAAGTTGATTTTCAAAAAGCTCTAAAGTATAGAGTGAAAAACTATCTGCAAACTGCGAGTTTACAAAGTTTTGAAAAAAAGTTAAAGCAGGCTGATTTCGAAGTTGGCGATTCCCTTTTTTGGTCGTATTCCGTTTTCCAAAAGCGATAAAATCAAAGTTGAAAACTGTTGAATCAGTCTTGAGAGGTTGAAGCCCTCTAAGAAAATCTACCAAACCAAGAAAAAGTGACTTTCTCCCTGAAAGCGTCAAAACCTCATTGTCAAAAGACTGAATACCAAAGGAGAATCTGATTCTTGGATATTTTTTGGCAAAACGAGCCTGAAGCTTACGAATAATATCATAAATCTCCTCTTCTGGATAAGGATTAAACTCAAAGCTTAGTTCTGCAAGATTCTCCATATCAAAATGTATTTCTGCAGCTTCAATGATTTTTATCAAATTTTCTGCTCAGATAAGATTAGGAGTACCACCTCAGATATAGAGTGTTTTAAGCGATTTATCATTGAGCTTACTTGCATAAAAGGCCATCTCCTGTTCCAAAAGAGAAAGATAATCCTGAACTTGATCAGATTTTTCTTCCATTGGGAAAGTAGAAAAAGCACAATAGCTGCACTTTGACTGGCAAAATGGGATATGAACATAAAGGGAAAGCATATAATATAGAATGAGAAGTAAAAAAATTATTTAGTAAGAGAACTATCTTGTACTCTCATAATAAGTTGATCATTTGAAGCATAAAAGAAATCTTGAAGCCTGACTCTATGGGTTTGTTTGAGGTTTGAAGGCAAAGTATCAAAGTCTGACCAGCAAAAATCCTTTGCCTCAGCATTTAAAGTTAGTTCTCAAGAAATGACCGAACAAGTGAAGAGAAAAACGACATCATTTTTATCATTCTTGGCATAAACACCGACAAGACGATCAATTTTTACTTGCAAACCTGTTTCTTCCTTAACTTCACGAATGACAGCATCTCGTGGAGATTCTTTATCTTCTAATTGCCCTCAAGGTAAATTTCGAAAAGGAATATCATTTCTCAAAACTAGTAAAACCTGCTTCTTTTCATTGAGAACAATTCAAAATGCTCAAACAGTGTAAGGGCTCGTCATTGAGATAAATAAGGAATAAAAAACAAATTAAAGAAGTTATTTTAAGATTCTTTCTTTTTGCTTGCTCTGAGGGTTCGAGAGTCTTTTGCGTCCAAATAGGTTGAAACCTGATCTGGAGTCAGCTTTTTATCTTTTACCAAA
Organism: candidate division SR1 bacterium; assembly: GCA_013333295.2. Classification (GTDB taxonomy): domain Bacteria; phylum Patescibacteriota; class Gracilibacteria; order Absconditabacterales; family Absconditicoccaceae; genus HOT-345. The sequence goes on from JABCPD020000006.1 coordinate 40,006, forward strand.
GCTGCAAGTTTATAATAAGGAATATCGCTATACTCATCGAGAATACCGAGCTCGGAAAGGAGTTTTTGAAGTGCAAGTTTGTCTTTTGCTGAGAAAGTCTGGGATTTTGAGACACCAAGCTTTGTCTCTGATCAAAAAAGTTGCTCGAAATCATGTTCAGAAGCATAAGCTACAAGCAGTTCCTTAAGAAAATCCTTTTGCTTAGTATCTTGTGAAATTTGAGATGAGAGTTGAGCATACTGATCTACTAGTGAGGCGATCGTCTGTTCTCCGAGCTCTCCAGCATTGATCGTCTCGGCTCCATAGTGCAAATGCGTCCACAATGGGCAGAGCATCTGATATTCACAGTATTTACAGTAAGGATTTTGATTGGTTGGAAAAGCGTTTTCGACTCCCATATTATGATCAAATCTAGCTGTTTCAATCTCAGAAATCAGATTTTTATATTTTTGTAAAATAGGATCTAAGTTCTCATCGGTAATTTCTCGCTCATCCACAAGTCAAAAATGCAGATAATGTAAACGAGCTTTGATATTTTTAAAATATTTTCCGTATTTTTGTCTAATTCCTTGGGCATAAAGCGTCAACTGCTCTCTGTACTCGTCTTTTTGCTCTGGAGGGAGATTTTTATTGGTTTTGTAGTCGTTAATGATAAAGTTTTCTCAGTCCTTATCTAATCTATCAACGATCCCACGGAATTTGGGAGCATTTGGTCAGTCCTCAAGCGTAAAATGAAGTAAAAGCTCAGTACCTACGATCTTGATATCTTCAAAAGGAGTGTGCAAGTCATAATAATCAGAAAGATAATGCTGACCTCTTCTTTGGTAGTCATCAAGTGTTTGATCTCACTTCATAACTATTTTTTCTCAATTCTCCTGTAAAGACTTTGATCGCTGGATATCAAAATACTCGACAAGATCAGACTTTTGAGGCTTTTTATAAATATTAAGCTGCTGATAAAATCGCTCGAGTGAAGAATGCACACTAGTCCCCAATAAAAGATCTGGAGTCGTTTCAAAAGACTTTTCTAACCCCTCGAGATAACGAAATTGATATTTTTTGGGACATTGCTGATAGAGTCCAAGCTGAGAAAAAGAATACACAACCATCGTCTATATTTAATGGCTAAAGATAATCTGATTGTATGGTTTTTAGAATAGAAATCAAAAGAAAAAACTCCCTTGAAAGAGAGTTTATTTTGCTAAAAAAACTAATCCTCAAATAGTTTAATTAGAGCTTCTGCCTTATGTTCTGAGATTTCTCAGTTTTGAAGTTGCTTATGAATCTCTGATATTTTCTGCTCTTTATGCCACTGAGCATAATATTCTGATCCAAGCCCTTGCGCAAGAACTTGCACATTAATAAATCCAAAATACTGGCAGAGATAAGCTATTCCTACAGGAATTCCAACAACAGCAAAAAGCAAGGTTGAAAGCTTAATTTTTCATCCGTATTTTCGTCGATAGAGGGTAAGCATAAGTGATCAAAAGCCTCAGATCAAGCATACTCAAGGAGCGAGGAATGTCTGCATCACATCTAGATGAATTATAAAAAAGGGGGGAAATCTGACAAGTTAGAACGATCAGCCTCTAGAGTCAGATTTCTATTTTTTTGAACTATTGACAACTATTTTTGAGCTTTTTTGTCCTGGATGTATTGATACACTCCGTAGGCAAAGGCAATCAAAAACAGAATCCCTACAACCAAAAAAGAATAAGCTCCGAGATTGAGATTTTTGAAGCGAAGTTGGTATCCGGCAAAATAAGCGTAGAAACTTGCAAGCATAAAGGCTCAAGTAACAAAAACATGCGGAATTCCTACTCCGTCCTCATCTTCATCATCTGAGGTAGTTTCTAGGGCTTTTGCGTCTTTGTGGAATTTTTCTTTTTCCATAGTATTTGAATAAGAAATAAATAACGGAATTATTATATATATACAAAAGAAAATCAACTGTATCTCTAAATAATACAAAAAAACCTGACTTTTCTATTGCTCAAAAAAATAGCTCCTTTCTACTAAGTGAAGCTATTTCCCCCATAAAAGGTATAGAAATCTGGCTTTGCCTTCAGTTTTCCTTGAATTCTTTGCTGAGAGAGAATAATATCCTCTTCTGAAGGGAAATAATCCTGATAATAAACATGCTGATAGAGTCCAAGCTGGGAAAAAGAATACACAACCATCGTCTATATTTAATGGCTAAAGATAATCTGATTGTATGGGTTTTAGAACAGAAAGCAAAAGAAAAAACACTCGTTTTATTTGAGTGTTCTAACAATCAAAGTTGTTAAAGTATCGGTTTTACCTTGCGGTTTGATATATGCTTGCAAAGGATCATGGAAGTTTTTCCTGGAAATTTTCTTGAGATTTATGGACATATAGGTTCATGGCTGGATATTCTCGCAGTCTCTCATTCCTCTCGAGATCGGATAAATCCTATCAGGTCGCAAAGGCAGTTCTGTCCTTCACCTGAGACAAAGTCTTAAATCTGATCCTGAATGATTGTACAAGACCAGTTCTGTAGTATTGATCTCTTGGGCTCCTAGCTCCAAAAAGTATTCTTCTCCACTACGTGCTAGGAAAGTTTTCATTCACTCTATAGCGACATCTTTTCCAAGAAATTTAAGGGTATGGGGAGAGACAATTTTTGATGAGGGCTCAAAAGTCTCTGAAGAAAAGAACATTCCTGTAAAATATCATCGTTTTGTATCAAAAGTTGCAAGATGATATCCGGTGGAAAATCCTGAAGAATAATACTGCTTTTGCGGCATATCTGGGACAAAATAAGTAGAATAGAGCTCCCTTTCCTGATACTCAGAAAAGAGTCAAAACGCCAGTACTCAAATAGCAATCGCCAAGAGAAAGAGAAGGACTTTTTTCATCATGGAATTAGACTAGGAGATAAAAAAATGGAGGGCTTGTTTCAAGCCCTCCATAACCTACTAGTTTGCTAGAGAATTCCAACTGACAGTTGCATCATTCTCGACAATGATTTCATACCCCTGAAATTGGTTCCCCATCTCCTCGATATGAACAATTGCCAAGGCTTCTCAATTGACTCGAAGCTCTTGTAGCAGTAGGTTGGTTAGTTACTTGTTTTTCTTCCATATGGAATTGAAAAGTATAATACTCTTTTAAAATTTAAATTCAATTTTTTTCGATTAAAAATTAATTATATTCAAAAAAATCTTATCTTATCAGCTTTTGTAGAAGTTGAATATCTCTCAAGTCTTTTTCCCTTCCCATCAAGGATTTAAAACGGATAAGAGCTGGGAGAGACATACAGGGAAAAGAGTCTATAACTTCTGCCTGATTGATAAATTTCTGCTCCTGTCCCTCCAAAAAAGGCAAATTCTTAAAAATCTCAATCTTTTCATGATCAAAAACTAGAATCGCCGTTTTATACTTTGAGATTTTAAGATGATTTGGAAACTTTTGTGTTAAACTTTCAAAAAGAGAAGGAGAGACCAGAATATCCCAATCCTCGCCCTTTCTCAATCCTCTAAACTCTAAACACTTTCCTCCCACCAAACACCACCCCCCTTTTGGCAATGCTAATCGATCCAAAGTAGCTCAATCCATTATTCTTATTCAAAAAATAAATCCCTATTCTTCAGTAGCGAAGCTTTTTTCCCCACAAAAGGTATAAAAATCTGGCTTTGCCTTGAGTTTTTCTTGAATTCTTTGCTGAGAGATAATAATATCCTCTTTTGAAGGACTAAAGTCCTGACAATAAGCACTAGGAAAACCATCTAAACTAATCTTCTCAGTTTTAGAGAGCTTAAATCCTCTTTTCTGAGCCTCTTTCACTAAAGCTTGATGCCTTTTTTGCAGAAAAAGCAATTTATCATAGAAGAAACGGACATGCCCCGTCCCCATAGTATACTTTACTCAAGGGAGAATTGGCTTATTCTCTGCTAACTTTTTCTTTACTGATCCAAAAATCCTCGGCAATTCCCTCCATTCAGCAATGAGGTGTTGATCTGCGAGTACAGAAGGCGATACAAGATTGATTCTGGTCATAGGCATTTGTAAGTAAAAGAAAAC
>JABCPD020000007.1 GCA_013333295.2 candidate division SR1 bacterium
GACATTAGTCATTTCCCTGAACTAAAAAATCGAACTCAAAAAAAATATAGTGAAGTTAATCAAATTTTTGAACTAATATCTTTTTTGAATGAAGATGAAAAATGTATAGGTATTATGATTCAACTTCCACTTCCTGATAGTTTTTCTGAATATAAACTAAACCTTTTACAATCTATAAGGGAAGATAAAGACATTGATTGACTAGGTGGAAGTTTAATTGGGAAAGGGTTTTGTGATATGATAGATTTTTCTCCAGCAACACCAAAAGCAGTTTTCACACTGCTTGATTCGTACCAATTAGGAGACTTGAAAGGAAAAAGAGTTGCAATTATTGGACAGAGCATTATTGTTGGAAAGCCTCTTGCTCTAGAAGCGATAAAAAGATGAGCTATCGTTCAGTGCTTTGATATCTCGTCTACTCCTGAAGAACTTGAAGAAGGATGTAAAAATGCTGAATATCTCTTCTGTGGAACTTGAGTTATAGACATTATTAATGAAAAACATATAAATAATAAGGGGGACCAAATTTTGATTGATATTTGATATTGACATAAAGAAGGTAAGCCCGCTGGTGATATTGACTTTGAATCAGTAAAAGACAAGATAAAACACATTACTCCAGTTCCTTGAGGTGTAGGACCTCTAACTATCGCAAGCCTCTTTGATAATGTGATTATACTTGCAAAACAATTTTGAAATATTTTGAAATAAAACATGAGAATTTACCTCAAAGGCTATTATGGATACAAAAACTTTGGAGATGAGCTCCTCCTTTTTGGGGTTATTGAAGAAATTTTTTCTCGTTATAAAGTAGAAGAACTTATTATAGAAGTGGGAAATACTGATCGAATGCAAGAACGACAAAAGAAAAATCAGAATTTTCTTAATGATTTTTACAGTACAAGAGGAGTTTGGATTGATCGAGAAAAAATTAAATATTTTTGTCCAGAAGAATACTTCAATAAACAGCACAAAATTTTTCAAAAAATGCCAAAAAAATGGAATATGTACCTAAATATCATACTAGGAAACCACCCCTTTAAGGATTCTTTTAAAATCTTTGGAGGAGGTGAAGTTATAGATGAAAGTAGAGATTTTCCTCACAATGGCTGGAATATTCTTTTACTCTATATGAAAACTATTTTAAAGGGAAATTTTGCGCTTTGGTGAGGACTAGGAAGTCAAAAAAAAATATTAACAAAACGATTGACAAATATTTTAGTAAAAAAAGCTAAATATTTATTACTTAGAGAAGAACATTCTCTCCATATTTGTCAGTATATTTTATGAAAAATGAGTAAAAAATTAGAACAATATCACGATTTTAGTTTCAACATCATAGAATATTGGCAATCTAAGAAAAAAAATACTATAAAAGATACTATTCTCATAAACCTTAGTCCCTCTTTAGACCTAAAAAAACGGAACAGTATAAAATGAGAAGTAAAAGGTGATAATATCATTTATTTCCCTTGTGATCTAAATTTTGATACAAAAACCATAAAAGAACATGGCATTAATGGAGAAAAAAAAGATATTTTTATTTGGACCAACTATACATTAAACGAAATTTTTGAAACACTTTCTCAATGTAAAGAAGGAATAGGATCTAGACTTCATTTTCTTTATTGTTTACAGAAAATTTGAAAAAATATTACTCCAATATCTTCCAATAGTAAAATTACATATAATCTTTAGAAATTTTTGAAGACATCTTCTTGAAGATAATTTGTAGAGATAGATTGTTTTTGTTGTTTTTCTTCTATTGAATTATTAACTCAATTTTTCTTTTCTGTATTTAAATATTCACTATTTTCAGCACTTGGATACATATTTCATCAAGAGACTTCTCTTTTTTGAAAATTATCCATATTATTATAAATAGATTCATTATTTTCTTTTCTAGAAGAATTATCTTCTATATTTTTTTTCTCTTCTCTTTTTCTCTCTATAAATTGCTCCTTTAAATCCATTTCAGCTAAAAACTGTTCATAATCATAATCAATTTGTTTTAAAACCCAATATTTATATTCTGTGTGAAAAAAATTAGATAAAATAAAATCCCAACCAATAGTTATATTTCTTTTTCCTTTTATTAGTTCATTTATTTCACTAACTCTTTTTCCAATTGTTTCTGAAAAAGACTTCTGAGTAATCCCCAGATCCTGTAACCTCATCATAATTTCCTTACCTGGATGAAGCATTTTCATAAAAGTAGTGAATTAAAACAAAAATTATTAAATTTCACTAATTCACTAAAACAGAGAATTTCTTACATTTTTTTCACATTTCTACTATTTTTTTTCACAATTTTAGTGAATTTCTATAATTTTATATTTCTCGAAATTTAATATTTTACTAATTAATTATAGTTATTTTCACAATATTGTCAAAAAATAATAATTTCACTTTATTTGTGAATTTATTACTCTTTTTTACATTTTCACACAAAAATAGAATTTTAAAAATACTAATGTTCCTATTTTTTTCCTTGCATTTTATAATCACTTTATAATAATTTTATCAGAGTAATCTTTACTTATAAGTGTATAAAGATGATTTCTATTCTTTTTTCTTTTATAGGAAGTCAAATTTTTTATCAAATCTTTGTTGTTATTTTTTGATTTTGACTTCAAATTATTACACCAGAAAAAATAGCAATTATGAGAGATTGAATATGGATAATTATTTGTTCTCTATTTTTTTTATTACATATTAAGTTTTGGAAAACCTATTTTTCTCAGCGAATAAAAATGCGAATCTGAGTTATTTTTCTTATTTGATTTACTTCTTTATTTTCATGGTTTATTTTTGATAAAAATATTACAGATATCCTTATCGGAATAAAATATGGTTTTCGATATTTTATTATCCTTTTATGATCAATTGGTATTGGCTTTTTTCTAGAGAAAGAAAATAATAGATCAGAAAAAAGAGTTATAAACTGGCTTAATTTGGTGAAATGGGGATTAGTATTTACTGTTGTTATCGGGCGAATTTGGCAGTTTCTAAAGCTTCTAAAACCAGAATGGTTTTACCATATAGGATACTGAGGATTAGATGATTTTCATTTTGGGGTTAATCCTCCTATTTATTATTTAACAGGTTTTAAGTGAAGTTTGAGACGACAAGGACTTTTTTCTTGACCAAATAATTATGCTTACTTCCTAGTAGTTTTTCTTCCACTCCTTTGGCAACTCTTTTCAATTGATAATATTTTTTCAAAAAAGAAACGAGAAAAGGCTGAATGGATCAGCTTTATAATTATTATTCTTTGGATTATTACTCTTGGTGCAACACTATCTAGAGCTGGTTTAATATGAGGAGCTTTGGCAATAATTCTAGTAAACTTCAATAAACTTATAAAACACAAAAAAATTCTTATTTGATGAATCAGCGCTTTAATCATTTCTGTTATTGGATTAAGTATTTGGAAATGGGATTCAACTCGTGTTCACATTGAAAAAAAGTTCTGAGGAATTAGTAGCGTAATTGAACATCCTCTATGAGTTTGACTAGGAAGTTCCTGACCTGCAATTCATCATTGATGAACACAACTTCCTGAAAACTACTATCTTCAGCTAATGATCGATATGGGAACTATAGGTTTTCTCTTATGGTGTGCGGTTATGGGAATATTTTTTCAAGAGCAAAAACAAATAAAAGAAAAAACAAAAAAGGAAGATCAAATTCACCAGAAATTATTAAATATCTTAAATGCATTACAACAGGGACTCCTAGCATTGATGGTAATGTGATTATTTTTGCATGTTTTCGAAGATAGCATGGTCAATTATATATTCTTTAGTTTATACTGACTAACAATAGGATATTTGAATTCTTTAATCAAAAATAGCAAAAAAAATGAATAAAATTAAAAAAAACTCCAAAAATCTGAATTATTTTTTTGAAGTTTTTATGTTATTTGATAAAATACTCGCCAAAATAGTAATTTTCCTAATAAAAATTTATCAAAAAACCATTTCTCCAGACAAGGGTATTCTCTCCTTTTATTTTAAGGGCAAGATATGTTCTCATGAACCTCATTGTAGTGAATATTCAATTAGAACGCTAAAAAGATATTGATTTTTGAACTGATTTCCAATATCTATTGACAGAATTTTACATTGTCTACCAAGTATGCATAAAATCTATGATCCAGAACACTATCGTGTTGTATTTATATCTTCTGCTCCAATAGGAACGCCATTTTTGGATGAACTAGTTGCTGATCCAAGATTTGAAGTAGTTGGAATCGTTACTCAGCCAGATAAACCTGTTGGAAGGGGATTAACACTTCAAGAAAATATTATAAAAACTCATGCAAAAAAACTAGGGATTAGTGATAGCAAGATTCAAACTCCAACAAAAATTAATCCTGAAAAATCTATAGAAGGAAAAAACTTTTTTGATCGGTTAAGTGCAGTAAAGCCTGATTTCCTTGTAGTGATTGCTTATGGAAAAATTATCCCTCAAAATATACTAGATATTCCTGTTTTTTGACCGATCAATGTACATTGATCTCTGCTTCCTAAATATCGCTGAGCAAGTCCCATCCAAACAATTTTTCTTAATCAAGAGAAGGAAAGTGGAATTACTATTATGCATATGGATGCAGGAATGGATACCTGAGACATCATCTGTCAAAAAAGTTTTGAAATTCCTTTTGATCGAACTTGTAAAGACTGTATTGAGCATATGCAAATTATCTGACCTAAGTTTCTCAATCAGACATTACGAAATTATGCAAAAAATAATCTAAAAACTCAAAAACAAGATGAAAATAAGGTAATTTGCTGTAAAAAAATAGAAAAATCTGACGGTGAAGTTAACGTTTTCACTGATTCTTTAGAAGAAATTTATGCAAAATATAGAGGTTTTTTTCTCTGGCCAAGGATTTATTTTCTCTTTGAAGGGAAAAAAGTAATCATTGAAAAACTTGTCCTCGAAAAGAAATACTATGAAGAAAAATCAGACTTTCCTCTTATTTCTTCCAACGGAGATTTGCATCCTGCTGTACAAGAAATACACATAAAACCTGAAGGGAAAAAATCTATGGATTGGAATAGTTTTAAAAATTGATATTTAAAAAAAGCTCTCTAGATTAACTAGAGAGGTTTTTCAACTAAGCAGCAATTCTCAATGTGCTCATTTTTTCTTTCGTTTCTGGTTTTTCAAAGAATGCGATCGCTTCAGCAAGTTCTGGTTTATTCTTTGCATATTCATGGATATCTATTCCTTTCTGATATGCTTCACAAGCTTGAACCAATGCTCTAGCACCTGCTTGAGTTCCCTTTGGATGAGCATGACAACCAGCTCCCATTGTAGTAATAAAATCTACATTTCCCATCAGATCAATAAATGGTTTGAGAAGCGTAGGATTGAGCCCTCCTGAAATAATAGGACAGCATGTTTTAATAGCTCTCCAACTATCATCTCTCAAAACTTCTTCATTATCTTCATCTCTCTGAACGAGCTCAATAAAGTCTTTATCTGTTTCAGGAATTGTTCCCCAAGACTGTTCAAAGATATGTCCTGTTTTTTTCATATATCTGATTCCTTCTGCAGCAGTAATATCTTCTGCTTTATCTCCAGCCATTTTTCCTACTCCTGCAGTTCCAGTATGAATTCCAGAGGCTCCAGCGAGTCTTGCAAACTTTGAAAGCACTAGTACTGAATATCCAATAGGATTCTCTGGTCTGGTAAATGCACCATGTCCAGCTCTATGGAAGTGGATGAAAACATCAGGATATTTTCTTCTCAATGTCTGTACTGCCATCCAACCTGCGGTAGTTCCATCAATCAAAAATGCATATGATCCTGGTTCAAATCCAGCATTTCTAATCATTTCACATCTTTCAATCATAGTGTCATAATCTGCAGCTGAGACGTTGAAAGAATGAACTTTTTTGTGTCAGGTTTCTTTTACTGCTTTGTCCATAGCTTCCTTTACGTGTTTTACCATTTTATCATAAGGACAAAAATCCTGATTTGCTTGAGGTTCGTCATTCTTCACGAAATCTCCACCTCCTACCCAGAAATCATAGCAGACTTCAGCATATTCAGCAGAGGTAAGTCCCATTTTTGGTTTAATAATGGTTCCAAGGATTGGTCTATTATGAACTCCTAGATAATTTCTCATGTCTGCTAGGGTATAACTTGGTCCATCATATTGTTCAAGCATTGCAGGTGGAAACCATACATCAAGCAACTTCAAAGCTTTAACTTCTTTCATACCAAAGACATTTCCTGCAATATAAGTGAGAATATTTTGAACATTTCCTCCTCTATCAAAGAGTCTCCATGGATAAGCAATCCATACGAGTTCTTTTTCTTCCTCTACTTTATAAACAAGAGCATTCATCTCTTTTGAAAAAGCAGTTTCTGTCTCAACAAGGAAATTTGTCCCTGTAGATGATTCAGCAGCTACTTCACAAGCAGCTTGAAGAATATTGAGTTTTTTACCTGGTTGTAGATGAAAGACACAAAGCATATATTGCCCATTTTTCGGATTTGGAAGCTCCAAATTAACATAAGCAAGTTGATGTGCATTTAGCGTTTTCATGAGTTCTTTTGTATTTGTCATTTTTTTGTAAATATAAATATAAAATTTACCGTTTAAGTATAATCAGATTTCTCTTTTTTGCAAATTTAAGAAAGAAAAGGATTTTTTTGAAAAATTTAAAAATCTGAATATACTTTATTATATTCCTTTTATTTATAGAAAAAAATAGATGTCTAATTTTTCAAGTAATTGTTATGGTTTTGTTTATGCTTGACTAAAAAATAGTGAGGAAGAATTTTTTAAAGATATTGATGATTTAAAACTTAGAAAAGCAGAAATTAAAGGTAAAATTGATGAAAGAATTATGGATACTTCAGAGGCAATAAAGGAAGTTTTTTCATTAAATGATTTTTCACAAGAGTATAAAATACTCCAACTTTTTGATAATGAAAAAAGAAGTCAGCATGTCGCATTTATAGATTCATCAGGAAAATTTTATGATCAAAATGGACCGGATGGAGAAATTCGTTTAAAACGAAACTTAGACGATCTCCTTAGACAATATCAAGATCTTTTTTGAACAGCATATTATCAAGTTCATTCTCTATCTGCTGAAGAAAAAAAACAGGTTTCTCTATTTCTTAAAGATTTAATGGAATAATTTTTATATTAAATCGCTTGCATTTCCTGAGTAATTCCCTATTATGTGGAGCGATGGCGATTGTAGCTCAGCTGGTTAGAGCATCGGATTGTGGTCCCGAGGGTCGCGGGTTCGATTCCCGTCAATCGCCCCAGTTTGATAAAAGCAAAAGAGAAAGTTTAAACCTCCTCTTTTTTTTGTTTTCAGTAATTTTTTATGATTAATTTCTTAGAAATGATCTCTAATATAATTATTTGCCTCGCCAATTGTAAGGGATAAAGATCATGCTGTTTTTCTAATATAAAACTCTTCTTTTCCTTGATATGTAAAATATACTGGTTGTTTTGAAGCTTTAACATCAAAAATTAAGATTTGCTTATTTTCAATATTTTCCACTTTTGCTTTGATAAGGGCATAAGCAGTATTAAAGTGAGTTTTAGTTAAATTATCGATATCTAATAATAAGCCATCTAGTCATTTCTGGAATAAATTGATATCATTTTCTATTCCTAGAATTGTTCCATCATCGGCTACTCCTACATATAATTTTCCTCCTTCTGAATTGAGAAATGCCGCAATTGTTTTTATGATTTGAAATTTAAGTGCATCATTTAACTGTTGGTTTCTTACATCTCGTCTATAAGAAGATTTGAATTCTATTGTATTATTTTCTCCAATTGCAATTTGATCTTTAATAGATAAAGGAGTTGTATTTGCATATGGATTTTTTAGATGATCAAAGTAATTCTTGATCATTTTGAGCATCAAAACTCTTCTTTCCTGTAAGAAATCTTCATAATTTAATTCTCCAAAATTGCTAGGGATTGCATTTTGTTCTAAATTTTTATTCCAATCAATATGACCTTGATTTGAAAATTGTTGAATATACTCAGAAGGAGCTTGATTTGAAATTGTTCTATTGTCACTATTATAGGTATATACTTTATTTGCAATCTGATTTATTTCTCTGTCTTCAATAGCATCCTTTCCATATAAAGAAATGAGATAATTTCTTGGGAAAATATGATGAAGATCCATTTCACTTTTTTCTCCAGAGTGGATTTTATCTTTCATATCTATAAAATATTTACTCAAAGGAATATTTCTAAAGAGAATATGATGTTGAAAATAGATCTGAGCTGCGATAAAAGCAATAAATAAGGGAGATCTTGTTGAACTTGTAACCATATCCCTTGGAAGTCTCATATTCCATAATTCAGGACTTACAAAAAGAGAAATTTCCTCTTGTAAAAAGTTTAAAAACTGATCTTTATTTTCTATTTTTTCTAAAGTTTGAAGATCTTTTGATAAAGTGCTTTCAGAAGCAGATTTTGAATATTTTTGACTAATAAACATTGCTACATAGTAAAGTCTAATGATTGAATTTAATTCCTGAAAGCTCATTTTGTAGTCCTCTAGTCCGATTAAATAGAACATATAACAGGCTAATAAGAGAATTTTTTGAGAAATAAGATCTTTACTGATAAATCCTGCATCTTTTATAATTGTTAAAAAATTTCTCCAATTTTGATGATTAGTTACCTGTTCAATCACAGGATGAAGTGTTCAAAATTCGTTAGTCTTTGCCTTTAAAAGATTATAAATATCCCCAAGTTTTGCTCTCTTAAATCCAACTCAAATGAGAACTCTCATAACTTCATCAGCTTCAAGTTCAGCAATATCATTTTTTTCTCTTGTCCAATTAGAAAAAGCCTCAATTTGTTTTCTTCCTTCTTCCCAATAAACAGACATCAAAGTTAAAATAAAATCTGAATTATTAAGTACTTTCCCTTTACTATTAATTCTCAAAAAAATTTCTGAAACCTCCTCTATATTCAAGTTTTTTGAGATTTCTATTACAGTAAAAGTGTATTTTCTCAGACTAAAAAGTTTTTGGATATTTTTTGAGATTTCTTTTTCTTTCTCTGTATTTTGCCCGTATCTTTCTCTATAACTCTCAATATATTTAGAAGTTAAATTAAAAATATCATCTCATATTAAAACTCCTTTTATATCATAAATCCAATCATATCCTTTTTCTGTTGAAGCATCTGCAACACTAAACTGTGCTGTTAATGGATTAAATGAAAGAGTAATATTTTCAGGCTTTTGGTCTTTCCCAATTACAGCATGCCCACTAAAAACAGCATATAATGAAGTTAATCTTTGCTGTCAATCAATGACAACATAGTTTGGAATTCTTATTAAATCATCTTTTCTTCCTAAACTCTTATTTTTTTGTTCTGTTTCATTTTCTAAAAAGAGAAGTAAACCAGTTGGATACTCTCTAAAAAGACTATCAAATAAATCTCTAACACGTGATCTATCCCATACATAAGGTCTCTGAAGATCTGGAAGCGCTATTCTATGAGTATTTATTCAATCTATTAATTGTCCTATAGACCGCTCGACACTTTTAAAATTCTCAGAATTCATCTTATAGTTTGATACAAAGTAAAAAAGCAATGTTTATTTATATACCCTTTTATAAGGGAAAAACAACTAATTTTATCTAATTTACTAAATTTGACAATCTGTGAACAGACTGATAACAAAATCAAAAGATTTTCTGATTATTCTTTCTAAGAAATAAATAAATATAAAAATTAAATATTTATCTAAATAAAAAAGTACTTAAATCTATTCAAGTACTTTTTTTATTATAGACTACTTTTTCTCCTTCTTAACTTTCATCCAAGGATAATACTTTTCAATATAAGATATAATTTCTCTTGGCTTAATAATTCCAAATTCTGTAATAATTCCACGAATAAATTTTGGAGGAATCTTATCAAAAGCAAAATTAAGAAAATCTAATCCTTCAGGTGCATCTTCCCAAACCTCATGAGAATGTCTTTGCTCAATTTGAATCGTGTCATGGACATCAACTTTGAGAAGATTCCCCGCAATATAAACTGGGACATTTGCATACAAAGCAGATAATCCTACTGCATAACTTCCTACTTTATTGATAACTCCACCATCCAACTTAATAGCATCACAACCAATAATTACACAATCCATCATTAAATCAGTTCCACTTTCTTCATCCATCAAAAAAGGAGCAACTCCATCAACTACCATAGTTGTATCAATTCCTTCTTCAATCAAATCTTTTGCTGTCTTTCTTCCTTGATAAAGAGGACGAGTTTCTGTATTAAAAACCTTAAAATTTAGTCCTTTTGTCTTATGTAAAGCTAGTGTTTTTACTGCTGAAGTACTATGACAATGTGTTAATACATTATCTCCATTTTGGATTACTCATAGACCATTTAGGATTGCTCTTTCTGCTGTTTCTTTGATAAGATTGAGATAATAAGTTGCCGATTCAATTACTTTATTTTGTACTTGTTGGCAATCTTCTTCTTTTAATGTTGCAATTTGTGCTTTAATATAATCCATTCCATTGAAAAGCATAGGTTCGGTTGGTCTTGCTTCAATAAGCATTTGCATTGCTTGCTGTATAAATTCTAGGAATTCTTCTTTTGAAGCAAAAGTCTGATTTTTAGATTCAGAAATTAAAATTTCAAAAGCTGACTTTGCAATATTGGTCGCTCCCTGAATTTTAATATCCTTAATATCTTGTACTACTTGAATAATGTTTAAAAGTTTATTTTCCATATTCTATTATCTCATAATAAAAATAAAACACCCAAGTATACTATAAAACTTAAAAAATTGCAAAAAAACTGTTTTTTTTTATAATTTAATTGTTTTATTATTATAGTATTGAATTAAGATGAATGCTGATCAGAAATCAGCTTTATTTAGCTTTTTAAGTTATATTTTTATTATAATCACTTTGTTGATTATTCATTTTCAGTATGAAAATTTACAAAGTCGATTTTTAAATTATTCCATTATATTTATATTATTTTCTCTTATTTGGTTTATTCTTCCTATTTTATGGAACAAACAAGATAAAAAAAATATACTTTTTAAAAATATACTTCTGATCATAGAGGGATATCTTATTTTACTTATGTTAATTAAACCAGAGCTCAACTTTAGCCAATGAGAATTTATAATTTTTTACCTAAGTTGTGTTTGAATTTATATTAGTACATTTGATTATATTCCACTTACTAGATATTTAAAATTATGACTTAGTTTGAGTACATTAGTTTTTATGATGAGTATTGAAATATTTATGATCTATAGGAAGCCTCTCAATCTCTCTGAATTTATAGAATCTCGTAATTATTATCTTCACTATTTAAATAGTGATTCTGAGGATTCCTTATATTCTATTATTGATCGATCTACTTCTCAGCAGCAAAAAAAACGAACTCAAAGTAAGAATTTTTCTTTTATTCTTCCTTATAATGAGAGCCAAAACATACAATATTCTCTACTAACTGATAATAGAAATTTTAAAGATAGCAGTATCCTTGCAATTCAAGATCCTTCATGAAATCTCTTTGAAATATCCCCCCAAAGTAAACTCTCTTTTTCTACAATTACTAAAACACTCAATTATCAGCTTTATTATGGAAAAATTAAGAAAATAAGTTTGGATAGTTTTATACAAAATGAAACTTTATCATCTCTGCAAAATAATTATAAAGAACAACTATCATTATTTATAAAGAAAAAGATTCCCTTACTATTTTCTTCAAATCAAAAACTTGAAGAAATAAGTTTTGTATATACTAAATGGCTTGCTAATTGGAATCCCTTTTATCAAAAAAATGGAAACATAGCAGAAGAATATCATAAATTTTTTATTATGAAAAACATGTGAAAAAGAAAAATAGAAGATAATAAACAAAAAACAGTAAATAACTATGATTTCTGATTAAAATCAATTTTGTGAAAAACTCAAATTTTTCAATTTTATAAAAAGAAAAAATAAAGTTTTTTCACATTATTTTTTAACAAAAATATTATCTAAATAAAAATTATTTTTTCTTTTTTCACTTTTTTTAAAAAAACTCACTTTTTTTTCACAGAACAAAAAAATAAAAAATACCTTCTCTATCTCTAATAAAATATCATCAATTCACAAAAAACTATAATTTTTTTCTTACTATCATTTTTATCTTTTTTAAATTTATATATTTTATTTAATCATGAAAAAGCTTGTTGATTTTCTCTTGAAAAGATTTTTCAATTTTATAAACTTGTGATTGTTTATTATATTAATTTAATTGATGAAGGATTATATTAAAAGATTATTTGTTCTTTGTTTTTTTTGAATATTTGTAGGATTTTTGTTTTATAATTTATTAATCGGTCAAAGTATTGTACAAATGTCTCATCAGGAATTTAATTATCCTGTATATGCTATTTTAATAGCTTTGTCTTTGTATGTTGTTTGGTGTTATGGATTAGTGCCGACTCATGTTAAATTTAGTAGAGCTATTTTATTTGTAATTGGTATCGTATCTTTGATAGTAGGAAAAACCTTACTAGCTAATGATTGAGCTCATGGTGTTTTCTTTTGAGATATTGCTAGTGTTTTTTGAGTGATTACTTTGATTGTTGGTCCTACAGGTTTGATTTTTACTCAGAAAATTAAAAAAGAAAAGGAGGAAAAAGATTTGGAAATTATTGAGGTTTAGCTTAGTTTTTCTCTGTTTTTTGTGTAAAAAAAGTGAAAAAAACTGATTTTGTATAAAAATGTTTTGATTTTTCTTGGGATTTTACTATACTGAGAAAGTCAAATAAGCCTAGGTGATGGAACTGGTAGACATGCTAGACTCAAAATCTGGTGACTTCACGGTCGTGCGGGTTCAAGTCCCGCTCTAGGTAATCTTGATGGAAGTCTGGATTTAAATTCAGATTTTTTTTGTTATTTCTTTTGCATTTCATTATGGAAAAAGTATAGTTCATTTAATTCTTTTATTTTTTTGATCTGTGAAGTATGAGTACAACAACTC
>JABCPD020000008.1 GCA_013333295.2 candidate division SR1 bacterium
AAATCTTATATATTTTCTAAACTTTTCTAATATTCTAATAACTCCCAGAATCTGCAAAACCAGAAATCTTATATAGTTTCTAAAATATTGAAAAACTCAACTATAAGAATGGAATCTGCAAAAGCAGAAATCTTATATAGTTTCTAAACTGTTCTCATATTGTATTAAGTCCTAGTATCTGCAAACGCATAAATCTTATATAGTTTCTAAAGAGTATTTTGATCTCCAGCCTAAGGGGATCTGCAAAAGCAGAAATCTTATATAGTTTCTAAACATTCTTAACAAGATCCCTGGTTGGTTATCTGCAAAAGCAGAAATCTTATATAGTTTCTAAACTTTATTATACTCACTATATACAGGGAGGATCTGCAAAAGCAGAAATCTTATATAGTTTCTAAACTCATAAACCCAAAAGACATAAAAAGTATCTGCAAAAGCAGAAATCTTATATAGTTTCTAAACCCTGAAACTGAGGCAACAGACAATACTATCTGCAAAAGCAGAAATCTTATATAGTTTCTAAACCAGCTTAATCGCTGTCTTGATTGTCTATCTGCAAAAGCAGAAATCTTATATAGTTTCTAAACCTGCCTCTGTAGCTGTCATCGTAAGGATATCTGCAAAAGCAGAAATCTTATATAGTTTCTAAACAAAAATTGGTATTATGTAGACAAGCAATATCTGCAAAAGCAGAAATCTTATATAGTTTCTAAACTGAGTGGTCAAAGAAATAAAGGGGGAAAATCTGCAAAAGCAGAAATCTTATATAGTTTCTAAACTCCACTTTTGGCTTAGATAAGCCTTTTTGAAGCTATTAAGTTTTTTACTCAACAGCTCCAAATCCGCTTAAGACCATCTTCTAATTTTATGAAGACGGTAGGTTTACATTTTTTAGAAACAATATCATGATTTTTACTTTCTGAATAATCAGATTTCTATCTTTTTTATTTGTTAATGATCAAGCCACTACATAAAGACAAGTTCTTCCTCTTCATGCACTGTATATCCATACCTGTGAATTTTCTTTTTACATCATTCACACACCTCGAATATAAGAATACTGTCAGTATTTTCAAATCTTTTTGCAAATTTTTTCTCAATTTCTAGCAAGACGATTGCCAAGATACGATCTGAATTTTTAAGTTCTCGGACAGAATATTGGAGTCTACGACCGTATTTTTCCAAAAATTTAGAAAATCTGAATCTGAGTTTGTTTGAGGAAATATCGTACGATACAATCAGCATTTTTTAACTTTATGTATAAAATTGGTTAACGAAAAACGATACTTTTATTTTTCTACGAAGGTAAAAAGTGGAAATTCTCTACTTTGATCCATGCAATATCTATAATACTCTTTAACATAAGAGAAGACCTGCATTTTCTGTTCCAATAAAGCAGACAAAAAATTCTGAATATATTTCTTCTGTTTCTCCCATTCAATGGTATATTCTCCGTTTTTGAACTTAAAATCCTGCTCATTGATTTGCCCTAGATTATGCATTTTTCTGATCTTTTTGTCAATAATACATCTAAAAGGCTCAACGAGATCGCAAGCGAGCGATTTTCTCTCATAAAAAAGCTTATGATAAACGCCCTTATAGACATCAAAACCATACAAACAGAGGTTTGCCTCTATGAAGTTATAGAGAAAAGAATAGCCGATATCCATCAGGAAATTGATGATATCATTTCTTGTCCTTGGCATCCTTTTATATCGCTTCATCTCTTCAAAATAGGAAGCAAAAAAGAGCTTTGAAGCATTTCATTCAAGCCCTCTGAGCGAATCATCACTTTCAACTTCCTCTATCTTAGAGAGAAGTTCCTTCATACGGAGGATATTCTCCTTGAAGCTATCAGATTTTTCTCTTATTTCTTGAAGTAACGAAAGCTGGTTTTGAACCTTATTTTTGACAATTTTCTTCGCAATTTCTAGCTCTGGAAGCTGAGTATATTGTTTCTCTCTGAGAAGATAATTTCCCTGCAGAGCATCCCCAATCATGCATTTGGGCTTGAGATTATAGCCAAGGCAAAAAAGGCAAATCTGATACTTTGCCAAGCGGTCAATCAGTTTTGAACTGATGGTATACTCCCCAATGATAAAAATACAGAAAATCTTGAAACATGAAATCTGATTTACAATTTTGTCATTTTCTTTGATCAGAAGATTATCGTTTCTCAGCATTAGGTCTTTGACTTGCTCGGAGGTAATAACTACGATTTGTTTTTCTAAAAAATCAGGAGCCGAAAGCATCTTTCTCATTTTAGAAACTAAAGACACTTAAGTATAGTCCTGATTTTTGATTTTGCAAGTTTTACGCCAGGGAATGATCGCAGAGCTCAGCATAAATGCAGTTTTGGCACTCATCCAGTTGAGGCTTGAAGTCCGAGTTTCTTGGATTAAAACGCTTGTATTCCTCTAAAAAAGCTTCAAAAGTCTGAATTTCTTCCTTGTTTGGAAGTGGAATTTCATAAACTTTATTATCATCTAAAGAATAAAGCTTGAGTTTCTCGACTTCATAGCCCATTTCTGTGAGGCAGAAATATTGAGCATAGAGCTGGTATTTCATACCAAGATATACTTCCGAAATGTGCGACTTCCTCTCAATGAGCGACTTTTTGGCAATATGGAAGCAATCGATATTCCCTATCAAGCCATACTTTTCTGAGAACACCGCAGTTCACTGAAGAATGTCTTTGGAAGTTGAATAATTCCCACTATCAATGAGACTATGATTGAGCGTTCCGTTGATTTGCGGAATATCTTGATAGAGCTGCTTTTCATAATTTTCGTAGAGGCTATGGAAATAGATGGAGTATGGGCAGAAGATGAAGTCATTGAGAGAGGAGATGCGGATATATTGGTCCATGAGGATTAATGAGAGTATAAACTATAAAAAAGAAATATTTCATGAAATCTAGGTATTCTTTACATCTGATTTTTTTGGAAGTTCTCTTATTTTCTCTCAAATATTATATGCACCATTATCATCTCAATTTTTTATAAAATGAAGATTTTTTCATTGTTTTTTATATTTTTCTATTGCTTCTTTATTTTTCATCTCTATTCTCTCTACTTCTTCTACAGAATAATGAAAACCATTACTATCTTTAATATTTTCTTCTTGGCAATGACTGTGTATTGATTGAAATCAACATCTTTCACAATAAAATATATTAGATTTTTTGTAATTTCTATTTATAATTGGAATTCATTCTTTTTTTCAAGTCGTTTGTGTATTTAAACAAACAGGACATTTTTTACTTGTATTTCTTGGATCAACGAAATAAACAATACCAAACTGTTTATATACATATTTCCCCTTATCCTTAAAAATTTCTGTGTAATTTTTTACACTTCCAAAACTTGGGACTAAATGCAAAATTCATTCTTCGGTAGAAATTTTAAATAACTTCTTCAACAATTGCATCTCAAAGAAATGATATGTTCACACTCAAGCAAGCGCTAGATTATCTTGTTTCTTTAAATCCATTGTTCCATCATTTTTCGTATTTAGCACAACATCTCAAGAAAGTCCATCTTTTGAAAAAAACCAAGCATTTGAAAGATCTTCAAGAGAAATCTTCACTTTATATTCATATTTTTTCATCAAATAATAAATCACTCCTATCATATTTGCGACTACTCATTTTTTCAAGCTTTCACTTGCATCAAGCTCTGTAGTGATCTTCATAAGATTTTTCTTCTCAGATTCAGACAAATTTTGATCAGTTTTTAATCTATAATAATTTTCAAACATTTCTTGAAAAATATCCATTGGTAAATCTACAAAATTTTTTCATTCTTTATATGGAGTAATTAGTTCTTTCATATTTTGTTCTCTTTCCTCTTTGTTCTTATATTTTTCCAAAAAACTTAAAACTCATTCTTCATTTGCAGACATTTGATATTGTAATTTTCTGATATATGCAAGTTTCTTAAGTTGGATATTTTGTTTATTTGTGCCGGTAGGATTTCAATCTTCATCTTTAGCTTGAAATAAAGATATATCTACTATATATTTATTTCAACTTTTATCAGACTCAATCTTAAGGTTAGTTAAATCTAATATTCAATCTTTTCTATGAAATTTGTATTCCCATTTTTTACTTTCACTATTAAAGTGCTTTGTATAAATATCAAAATCTTGTATAACTCAATTTTTATTTGTGATACACAAAGTTGCTAGTTGTTTGATTCATCTATCTATCCCAAAAATATAATAATTATCTAATCCTTCAAAATATGTATTTACTTTTTCTTGGTTAAACTCTTGCACTAACTGATTTTGTTTCTTTTGATCAATCGCAATTCTATTTTGTTCTTTTTTTGTTTTAAAAGAAGAGTTTCTTGGAATAAATTCTATACCAAGATTTGCTAATAGTTGTAACCTTCCAAAACGATTTATGATTCATGATTTATTCTCCTTCTTGTGTTCTTCCATGGGCTTTCTATAAAAGATAGAAAATTCTGGATGAATCCTACATTCTTTTCACTCAAATACCTTTTCAAGGTCTAAAGTAAAAATGTTTTTATTTTCTTGTTTTTGACTTGAAATATCTTGATTAATAATAGGAAATAACAAGCAACCTTCATCTTTTTCCAAGCTTTCTAAATTCCCTATTGAAATAAAGTTTTCAGTCAACTGATATCATTTAGAATCAACTTCTTTTTCTATCTCTTCATAAGTATTACAACCAGCAAAATTCCAACCAAAGGCTTCCCAATTTTGTTCTCTTGAAATCTCAGAGTCAATTAAACACTTTTTTATATGACTTAAAAAACTTTCCTGATATCATGTCCATTTTCCTTTTTCATCATATATTGAAACTTCTTTATGTTTATATCTAAAATCTCAGTGAAATTTTTTCGCATCTTCTGACAAAGGATTTTTGATAAATTTATTTAATGCTTTTGAAGTAAAAGAATTTACTTGATACACCTTTATATCTCCATTGCCAAATTTTTGAGATATTTTTTCTCTTGTATCTTTTCCATCAAGTTGTGATATAAGAAGGTATTTATCTTGATTTTTATCTTCAAGAATTACTCCGTAATGAGAAATTTTATTAAGTTCATTTTCTTCCTTGAGTCGATCTCTTATTTTAGCAAGTGTTTTTCCTACAAAACTTGCGATTCAAAAATGTGAATCCTTTTTGTCTATTAATCTCTGTGTTAAATCTCTGTATTTTTTTATCTTATTTTTCAGTCATCATCTCAATAATCACAATTCTTGTTTTGCTTTTAATATAGTGGAATAGTCTCTTTGAGGTTTTGCCTTATTTAGCAATACTAAAACATCATTTTTATATCATCAATATCTTTCTTTATCAAAAGAAAAGTCTATAGAGTCAAATACTTGTTTTATCTCATTTATAAGTTCTGCTTCATTATTTGGATTATTATATTCAATAGTTGCTAGATTATCTGCTATGAATAAAAGATTGGCATATAATTTAAAATCTGCATTATCGACATTAACATCAACATCAAAATTATCTTTTAAAAATTGTTTACATACCTCTTTTGGGAAAGGTATAGTTCTTTTTAAACTTCTTGCTGTATTTTCCCAAGCATAATCAAAGGCTAACTTGACAGGGTATTCATCAAGAGAAAAGTTATTTTGATTATTGGAATTTTTAAAATCATTTGCGATATCAATAGCTCTTCATAACAAATTCAATTTATCCAAAATCTCTTCATAAGATAAATTAATTTCATTCTTATAATTTTTCTCAATGAACTTTGCCAAATTATACTTTACTGAAAAAGGAATAGGCTTTACTTTAAATAACTGTAATAACTCAATAGAATAAGGAGATTTTGAAGTAAGTAATAATTTTATTTTCTGTTTTGATCCTTGATGAAGATAATCGATAATTTGACTATCCCTTTTCTTCAAAAAATTTATTATTCATAAATCGTCTATAGCTTTTTTAATTTCTTGATCAAAATTATTTGGTTTTTGTACTGCTGTATAATAGTTTAGACTTACTCTTCAATATGGAACTTGGGATCAATTTGCTTCAAAATATTGTCTAAGTTCTTCTCAATTTTTCAATACATTATAAATTTTTGTATTATTTTTTTCTCAAGCAAACTCAGAAATCTTTTCAATTTCTTGAGAAACTTTCTTCTTTGAAAACTCAAAAATAATTGATCTATCCAATAAAGGCTGTAAAAATTCCTTAGTTAGTTTCAAAAGTTGTAAAAAGATTTTTCTAAAGTCAATACTATCAGGTTTAATATGAGTACTATTAGCATCATTAATAGCCCTCTCGTATTGTTCTAATTTAGGCTTAAAAATATTGAGTAAATAATCTGTTTTCTCAATTATCTCTCACCAATATTGAATAATACTATCACTTCTATTTCAAATCTTTAATGATGATAAAGAAATTTGGCTTGCTTGGGGTTGTTTAACTTTTATATATTTATTTGATTTTTTATCAAATTTACTAATCTCCCACATAGCATCAAATTTTGCTTTTCTTGCCAATATTTTATAGTAGTCTTTATTTATAGCTATTAAATCATATCTTTGATATGTTCATTCCCAGTTTTCTAGTTGTACTTCTAGTCAATTTACATATTGCTGTAATTTCTCTATAAGAGCTTTCTCTGAATCAATTAATACTTGATTTTTTTCATTATTAATTAATTTTTTTTCTCTCTCAAAAGAAAGGTCAACCAAATCTTTTAATTGTCAATGCGTTTTATTAATATTACTTTTCTTATTAGGTTGATTTAATCAGAATCTGACGGTCTTCCTCACTTCATACAAATTTTTAAAACTTTCTAGATTTACCATGATCATTCTTTTTAAAAGATAAGAAATGAATTTTAGATTTATGCTTATACCAATACTTTAGGTACAAACTAACAATCTGCGATAGCAGAAATCTACTAGGAGAGAAGGTTCTCCTCCCCTAATCTGATTTACACTATCTACCATAGATATAATTTCTTTAATGAAAAAATCAAGAGCTTTTTTTATGTTAGTTTGTTATTTTTTTATCCCACTCAGCATCCCTAATCAATAAGTCAGGCTTTTCTGTATTTTCTTTAATTCTCTCAAGCATCATCACTCCTTTTCTGGCGATATTGTAAGCCCCATTCGCATCTCCAGAAGTCGGATATTCAAACGCGCTCTCCTCTATAACCACCCCCTTTTCATCACGAGGAAGCTGATCATATCGCTTGCGAGAATCAAATCTCTCTTGAGCATTTCCGATTGGAGAGAGGATAATATCCCTGCCTTCATCATCAGTATTTCTGATCTGCATAATCAAGTCAAGAATTCGGAAAAATGAAGTCCAAAAAGTCTGAGGAAGATCACGATTTTTGAGCTGATCAAGGAGAGAGTCAGATTTTTCTATTTGATATTTAGAGAAAAGAGTATCAAGTTCCAAACTTGGATCATATTTGATTTGTGTTCGCTCTCGGTGATCGCCCCTTTTCCCTCTTCGCCTCTCTACATTTGAATAAAGTTGCCAAGTTCCATCATCAAAGATATAGGCTTTTTGACCAGCATCTCGAGTCAGATTTTTAAAGCTTTTGAAAAACTGGGCTTTCATCTCCTCAGAAGAGCCTTTTTTGAAATAATACTGCTTCCTCCGGCCAGTAAGCGGATCCGTCACAGAGGTATAATTTGCACGCGTATAAAGCATAATCCCTCGCTGTTTTCACTTAATATCTCAGAAAGTATTGATCTGAGGGGCGAGCTGATACGCAGAAGTCACGCTTCATGGCTCAACAACGGCTTTCTCCTTTTTTACGATAAAATTCAGCTTTTTGGCAAGGGCAAGCTCTAATTTTTGATAGACAGATTGTTCAATCTTTTGACGACCTCTTTTGAAACCAGCGTTTAAGTCTTCAAAAACGATCACTGCATTATACTCCAAAACCAGCTCTACAAGCTTATTTACGACCTGTGAAATGTAGCCATTTTTGAGATCAGCTATTTTCTCAATCGTATCTCGGTTTTGACGAGCATGGAGTCTGTTTTCAGCTTTTTGAGAGAGTTTTGCTTCATAGTCAGTGCCATTGAGGAGATTGAGCGTTCCTTGTTTGACAATTTTCCCAGTTTTCACCGAAACAACAGAATAAAAAGCCAGATGTTTTTCTCAGCGATCCACCCCAATCACATGGAGATCATCAAAATGAGGGATAATCAGCTCTTGATTGAGCTTCTGATTGAACTTTGAAGGAGCAGAAGCGCTGACCTCATTATTTCCAAATCACAAGGTAATCGGCACATGGAAAAGGATTTTATCTTCCGTATATCTTTTGTGCTTGAAAACATCGTAGTTATCTACCTTCAGCGTTTTCTTCTCTTTTTTCATACTTCATAGTCTGAAGAAAATTTCCGCTTCTCCATTGAGTTTTACATTGGTTGGGGATTCAAAAAGCTGGCACCAGTAAAGCGTTTGCAAATCAGGAGTCTTTGACTTTCCTTCAAAATCTTTGGAAGAAATCTGAAAGAGAAAGAGGGATCAGTCTTTTATTCCTTGTTTAATCAGTTCTTCATTAACCTTTCTCCGATTGAGCAGATAGCCTTGTTGCTCAACTTCCCTATAAAACTGAGAAATATCTTGATAGTTTTCTGTTGCTTGAAACTGGAAATTGAAGACTTTCCAATCCTCATATTTTGGTAGTGCCGACTTGTAAAAATCAATCAAAGTATGGAGATCTGCGAGATTGAAACTCTTTTCGGACTTTTTGAAACTTCCTTTGGCATACAGCTCTAAAACCTGATCCGAAGCTCCGTATTTTTTCTTATCAGAACCTGGCATCAAGCACTTTGGAAGCATTTTATTGGCTCAGGGAAGGAGCTTATAATCCATTTTTTCCATCGTTCCAAGATTTCCCTCGTAGAGGGCCGATTTTTCAAAAAATTTATTCTGATCCTTTTTCATAATTGCAAGATAAAACTTCCCATCTTTTCTCAAAATCACTGATAAGTTCTGTGTTTCTTTATTTTTATCTCGTCCATTCAGTAATGTAGAACAGTCAAAATTTAGTTTTAATTTTGCTTGTGAATAGGGTTTTCTCGTGAGATAATTTCTGATCATATCATACCACTTTGGCAAAGGATAATCCTGTAAAAGCTGATCAAGACTCGGATAAAACTCCCCTTCTGGAACAAATCCAAGTTTACTCGTATCTACTTTAAACCACTTGAGCATCCTATACGCATACAAAGTGTTGTCCAAAAGCATTTTAATCAGATTTTTGTGTTCTTGATTAGTGGATTGCAAAGATGAAAGGGATTGAAGTGCTTTTTTTGCTGAAGTATAGGATCAAAATTCTCCCTCTCAAGTCCAAAAAGATTCAAAGTCTGATTTCATGCTTTTGAGCAAAAGTTCCCAGTTAGAATGAGAGCTTTCTAAATGAAGATTTTCTCGTTGGAGTTTAAGGAGAGAAACTTGATGGTGAGTTCCTTCGGCGGTATCAGATTTTTCTGCTGTTTGAAAAGGAACCGCTTCCAAAAGCTCCTTGAGTTCAGCAAGTGAAAGATAGGTAGGAAGTTTAAAACTCTCTTCATCATTTTTTTTGAACTTAAAAAGCTTGAGCTCAACTCCCTTTTCTAGCAAAGTATTCCAAGATGAGAAGTAGCGGTTAGAAATAATATTTAGAGATGTTTTTGACAAGAAAATCTGAGAAAGATCAGCATTTTCCTCAAAAATTGACTCTAAAAGCTTGTTGAATTCTGGGATCCTTTGATCTGTTTCTGCAATCATCGTGTGAAGCATTTTTTTAAACTCCTCATCATTATTGATCAAATCAAAAGGAATGGTATTCCCTCTTGGAGATCAGATTTGTTTATAAAGGAGTTTTGGCTGAGGAAGTTTGGTTTTATGTTCTTGGGTATAAAGATTTGCTTTTGACCTAATATTTGCAAGCATTTCATTGTAAAAATCAATTCCTGATTGGGTAAGATATTCGCTGTAAGAGTCAGGATTGAAGATTTTTTTCTCTAATTCTGAAAGTCAAAGCACGGCAAGTTTCTCAAAAAGCTCACAATTATTGGCAAAAGTAAGGAGATTTTCGTTGATCGCACGATAAGCAACCGCGGTGGCTTTCTCATCGGTAGTATAGTAATTCTCGCGGTTCTGATTGAAACCTGTGAAATAAGTAAAGAAATTTCCAAAACGGCGAATCAGTGCAAGTTTCTCGAGATCAGAGGCGTATTTCTTTTCCAAAAGTCAGAGAACTCCAGCTTCAGTCAGGATTTTATAACTTTTTTGATCTAGAAAAGGCTTTCCCTTTTCATTCACATAATCTGGATTGCTTTTTCGGAGCTCTGCAAGCTTAGCATAGCTGTTTCCAATCGCGGTTCTCAAGGATTTTGTGCGACTTTCAAATTCTTCATCAAGGCTTTTTAGCTCTTTTTCAGAGAAGTCAGCCTTGTTCTTTTTCTTTTTTTGGTAAGTTTGATAAAAAAGGACAAAATCTGATCGATCCTGAGTTTCTAGTGACTGGAGACTTTCGGTGATAAATTGATTGTGAAGCTCGTCCAAGAGGGGTTTAATTGCCTGATAGTCTTTTTCTCTCTGTTGGTCCCTCTGTGGGATTTCTGAGTTTCGGAGTGCAGTAAGAGCTGGATCGTGTTGGAAATTTTCGTTGAGCGGTTTTAGCTCTCGGCGAAGGGTTTTTTGGATGGGATAGAGGTTGGTGAAAGGAGCAAAAAAGTCTGATTTCATCTTTTTAGAAAAAAGGAGATAAAAGATCTCCTTTACCATATTTTTCTTATTATAAAAATCAAGCAGATAAAAAGTTTTAATTAAAAAAATACTGACTTAATTCAGCATTTTCAACTTGATTCAGGGCTGGCAAGAATCGAACTCGCGACGCGGAGCTTTGGAGACTCCCGCTCTACCACTGAGCTACAGCCCTATAATTATTGTCCAGGGAGTGAGGGGATCGAACCCCCGACAGCGGTTCCGAAGACCGATGTGTTACCACTACACCAACCCCCCATATTTTGTCAATCCAATAAGCCTGGTTCTGTATTGAGATACTATTTATCTAAGATCACTTATAGCGATCATTTGCACTTTCAAGTCGAGCTTGATAAGCTTGCACGAGCTACGGTTTACCGCTCATCAGCCCATCGGACCGATTGAGTGTAGGTAAGTTTCACTACCCTACTGTTTCACCTTTCTCCCTAATGGGATAGTTTAATCTCTGTGGCACTTTCGTTTGCCTGCATAACGCAGAGTTCCAACATCCGTTAGATGATAGCCAGTTTTTCGTGCCAGGACTTTCCTCACCACAAGTGGCGTAGTATCTAGACTGACGCTCTCTACTATAGTAAAATGCATTTTAAATGCAAACGAAAATTGAAGATTTTAATGTACTATCTTTTATCTAAAAAACCAAAAAAATCTGACTTAGTTCTTCTTTTTGAAAATTGCATAAATAATCAAAAATGGGAGAACCAATAGCTTTTTCCAGCTTGGCTGACTCCAAAAAAAAGCTGGATAATCCTTGAATATTGTAGTGAGAAACTGATGAAATTTATTGGATTCTGAAGCATCAAAAGGATAACGCAACATATCTAGGAGAAAATCAAGCATGCCAATCTATCAAAAGTAAAATTCACCCCGAGAGAATATCTCGGGGCAAATGAGGAAATTATTCAGATTTTTCTTCTTTTTTAGCTTTTGTTGTTCTCTTTGCTGAGGCTTTCTTTGCTGGAGCATCTACTGTTGGTAGCTCTCCTACAAGCTTAGTATAAAGCTGCTTTTCTACAAAGAGCGGTTCTTGTTCAGCTGACCAATTGATCTCTACACCCAAAAGTCTAGCAACTTCATTGAGAATAAAGAACTTTTCAAGACTTTCCTTAGCGGCAGTAGTGATTCCATCGAGGAATTCTCTAGCCTTTTCTTCTCAAAGCTGTTTAAAATATTGTTGAACTCCATCTTCTCCCCCCATTCTCTCTTTGAGATTCTGAACTCTTACAGCAACTTCTTGATCTACCATAGTTTTTGGTACAAGAATTGAGATTCCTGCAGCTCTTACATCATTTACATATTTTTCTACAGTATTTACGAGTCCAGATTCAAACTTTTGTTTGAGAATTTCTTTTTGGATGTATGCTCTAAGTTCTGCATTAGTTTTTACTTCAGCGTCTTTTCCAAAGAGTTTAACGATCATTTCATCAGTAAGCTCAGGAAGCACGATTTCCTTCACATCTTGAACAGTAACTACAAGCTTAGCAGCTCCACCTTTTTTAGACTTAAGTACTTCTGGAAGCTTTTTCTCATCGTATTTAAGTTCGATTGTGTCAGATTTTTTTGCTCCTTTGAAAGTTTTTTCCCAAAACTTATCTTCAGCAAATTCAGTTTCTCCAAGGTAGGTTGTTCCTTTTTCAATACTTTGTCCTTCTGCATCAAAAAATTCAAGTCCAAGCTTTGAAATAGTATTGAGTGCGATAGCTTCAGCATCCTTGTAATCTGCATAGTTTTTCTGGATGTTGAGAAGAGCATCCTCTACCTCTTTTTCATTAGCCTCAAGAGTAAGCGCATCCATTTTTACAGATTCCCACTTTTTTCCAGAAACCTGTACTTCAGGGTAAGTATCGATAAAGAAAGTTACCGTAGTCTGATCGCCTTCAGACTTTGTCTCAAATCCGTAAGGCTCTCCGATAAATTTGATTTCTGCATTTTCATTGAGCATTTCATGCATAGCCTTGTTGATAAGATGCTCATTGAGAGCCATATCAAGATATCCAGCATCTACTTTAGCCTCTACCATAGCCAAAGGAGCATGTCCTGGTCTAAATCCTGGCAAATTCATATCCTTTGCAAAATGCTCAAGTACGTGAGGTTTATGAGCAAGTTTTTCTTCATTTGTAAAAGTAACCGTCAATTGGTAATTTGAGTTTTGACTAGGTGTTAGTTTTCTTTCCATAATTATCAAAGAAAAAAGTTAAAAAAATTAATCCTGATTTAAGATATTGATTTGCTCACACTTTTCAAGTCAGAATTTTGTCTTGACTTTTATTAAAAAATATATAATCTCTTTATCACTAAAATAAAAAATATATAAATAATTTGTATATGAAAACAATCACTGTAAATGCACTTACTACGCTTGATGTGATCGGAAGTTTCCGCATTCCCATCAGCACAGATCAGACCGAAGAAATCTCAAGTCTCCTTGAGATGCGTGAACACTGGGGCGTTCCTCGTCCTTTCTACGGAGAGTTTGGAAATGATCCGATCGAAGAAGGCTTCCTCTACCTTTGGGTAAGACCAAATTTAACTGTGCTATATTTAGCAAAAAAATTCAAACCAACTAAGCTTCAAGAATTACACGGCAGATATCCCAAGTTTCTAGTCTTGCAGCGTAGTATTTGTCCCTCCGACCAAAAGGAGACACTTGAAGAGATCGCTAATATCCTAGATCCACAAAAGCAATGATGTATTGCTTTGGTAAAGTGAAGATGAATCATCTTCACTTTATCCTTAATGTCCAAAAATTTTGAAAGAAAAGAAAAAGTAAGACATGATTTAGAGTAATTTTTTAACAAAAAAAATTTTAACACTTAGCTTTATGCTCTATAAACAAAAAATCCAGTCATGACTACTGGATTCTTTTAGTTTTATTTATTCTCTTCTGAAGCAGAGTTTAACTCTTGCTGACCTCGCCAAAGTCAGAAAAGAAGCATAAATGGATAAACGATCATCCTATCTACGAAACTATGAAGCACCAAACCTTCAACAGCAAGTCCTCGCAATCAGAGTCCAAACGCGATTGAGGTCAAAAGCTTGGTCAAAGTTTTTGAGTCTGCTTTCTTCCCTTTTTTGAATTCTAAAATATAATCATAAATCTGTCTCAGTGTCACTCGGAGCAATCGTCAAAAGCACAGCAACCATGGAATAAGTCCCAATAGTCCATATTCCATAAAGATTTGTACATATTGATTCTCAGGATTGTATCCTGGTGTTTGCATAGAATATTTTTCGTTGACTTGGCGAATTTGATCACAGCGAAGATTGTCTTGTGCCTCTAAACAAAGCTGATGAGAGGCTGGTCCAGAATATCCTGCACCTCGACCAGAAAGCGGCTTGCTCATACCAAGTTCCACTCCCTCAACGAGCAATTTAAGATGTCAAGTATTGGAATGCGCTCTAAAGAATACACTCTTGAGCGTAAAAAATGCTACAATAAATGCCAACACTCCAGGGAGAGCAACATAGAGCAAAAGCTTTTTTGCATGCTTTGGATACAAAAGCAAGAGCAAGACTCCTGTTTGCAAAACCCAAACTGCCATTGCTGCTCTGGAATAGGTTGAGAATGCCAAGGCACCAAAAGCAAAGGTTCGTCCTAATTTATCTTTGATAGAGAGCTTGCGAAGATAAAGCAATGCAAAGAGAGGCCACATCGCCACCAAGAAGAACCCAAAGCTAATTGGTCTTTCGAATAGGAACTGATTTCTTGCATGTCATTGATTGATCTCTGTATAGTAGACAGCAGGAGGATTTCCACTCAAGGTTCCCTCAAAACTATTACGAGTATACCCGAAAAGTTTGAGCAAGCTTGGTAAAAATGCAATCGCTGCTCGCCAAACAAACGCCCCATACACCACCCATTTTAGCAGTTCATTGTATCGACGATTTCGTTTGGTAGAAATAGGAAGGAGCAGTGCAAGAAACATTCCTAATACAAAAATCAAGAAACCAAGTATATCATACTTCACTGTCAAAATATATGCACCAATCCCAACTCTCTGAACAAGCACAGCCAAAACAAAGGTAACAACACAGAGCACAACAAAATAGATCAAAAATCTGAATGCTTTCTGTGATTTTAGCCAAGACCACAGTGCAGAAACTCAGATTTCTTGTGACTTTTTCCACAAGAGATAGAGAATGATTGCCAGAAAAACCAGAATCACAATTTCCTTTCGTAGCCAAACAACATTTCGAACTGCTCCATCAAAACCGAGCTTATAGGTGAAAAAAGTTTGGAGCAGAAATTGCAAAAGGAGCCCTATCAAAAATATTTTAATTAGAATATTAACCGTCTTGGTAAGGAATTTCATTTCCGATCTTGACAAAAAACTAAATCTCCTCTTTTATAGATAAATGGGGGAATTTTTCAAGCATTTATAATAATTTTATTTTCACAAGGTAGAAAAGGGCATTTCTCTCTTCTAAGAAAGATTGACTAATCTTGCACAGAAGGAAGAGCATCTTCTTCATCAAAAAAGTGAGACAAATCTGATCCTGATTCAGTTTTCTGTTTTTTTTGATGGATATAGGTATCGAGATAGGGCTTTTTCTTGGTCAGCATATCAAGCGAATCTATAAGCAATCAGAAGTCTCAAGACTTTGGATAAACATAGGTAATCGGATCAAGCAAACCTGTCGGTCTAATGATCTGTTCTACTACCTGCTGAGAAAGTTCAAGCTCATAAGGTGCTGGTGTTGCAGAGAGAAAGATGGATTTTGCTCCGTGCTTTACTTTGTGCGAAAGCGTCTCGTGCTGATTGGCTTTTCTCGCATTGGCAAGGACCTGCTGATGTGCTGAAGAGACGAGCTCAAGTTGTGAAGTAGCCTCATCGAGATTGATACTTTCTATCCCCCTTCGTCCTAATGCAACCTCCAATTCTTCGAACCTCAAAGGCCTATGATCAATCGCTGAAGGCAGACGAAATCCATAACGAATCAGATTATTTTTTCTTGCACGATCTCACTCTGGCATTGCTCTAAGCTGCGGCAAAGTCATATGTGACTCATCTACAATCAGCAAAAAATCGTCTGGAAAGTAGTCGAAAATGGTATTCGGTGGTTGCCCAGGGAGCCTTTGATCAAAATAGAGTGAATAATTTTCAATACCGTTTACAAATCCGGTTTCCCTTATCATTCTGATATCATATTCGACTCTTTTTTTGATTCTCTCAGCCTCAATCGGCATATTAAGTTTTTCAAATTCCTTCACACGAAGTTCCTTTTCTGCCTGCATCTGAGCAAGAATCTGCTCTAAATCTGTCGTATCCTGCAAATATTGAGTAGCAGGCCAAAGCATTGCTTTTTGTTCGATGGTCTGAAGTTCATAGGTAAGGGAATCTCTCTTTTCTATTCTCTCTAGAAATTCTTCATCAAAAAAACAACGATACAAACACTTTTCTGTAGAAGAAAAAATATCAAGAATCTCTCATTTCATATCGAACATTCCTGGTTCAATCTTCCCCTGAACAGGTTGATACTGCATATGGAGAAGCTGTCTTTTGATCTCATTGAAATCATATTTTTTTCCGACATAGAGCTGAAGACAATTTTCTTCAAAGAACCTACTCTGCCCCAAACCATAAAGTGAGGAAGCTGAAGCCACTACAATTACATCAGGCCTAGAAAGGAGTGATGCCATGGTAGCAAGCCTATACATCTCGATTTCTTGATTGATTGTTGCTTCTTTTTCAATATAGGTACCAGAGCTGGGAAGATAGCTCTCAGGCTGATAATAATCAAAATAAGAAACAAAATAATGCACAGCATTATTTGGGAAAAATGACTTAAACTCAGTAGCAAGCTGGGCAGCAAGGGTCTTATTGTGAGAGATGATCAGTGTCGGCTTTTGAACCTTTTGAATAATATTTGCCATAGTAAAGGTTTTTCCTGTTCCTGTTGCTCCAAGCAAAGTAATACGAGACTTTCCCTCATCAAAAGCAGTTGAAATCTGATCAATCGCCTTTGGTTGGTCTCAGGCAGGTTGATAATTGGCTTTTAGCTCAAACATAGGCACACATGGAGAATAAAACTTGCCTGAGTATACAAAAAACAGACTCAAATGCAAAGCAAAGAGAAATCCGAATTAAAATACATATTAAGAAAACAGGAGAAATCTGACTTATGAGATCGTATAATATCCAGGTCTGGTCTGATCGATAAGCGCATCCATTTCAAGCAAAGTCAACTCCTGCATCAATGCTGCATACTCAAGTTTGATCTCTTGCATAAGAGCTTCGATACTCGACTCTCAATGAGATTTAAGAAATTCTAGGATTTGACGCTGGAGAGGTGGAAAATTATCAAAAGAAAACGATCATTGAGTCTGTTGTTCTTGAGGTCCTTCTCCTCTGAGCTGAAAATGAGCATCCAAACACAAAGCAAAATCTGAAATCAGAGTCAGCTTTTTTTCTTCCATTTTAGTGAAAATACCAGCACTTTGCTGAGCAAAAATTGGAGCTGGAACCGAATATACGGGCTTTTTAAAGTGATAGGCGAACTCGGTCGTAATCAGGCTTCAGGACTTTTGTTGGGCTTCAGGAAGGAAAAGGACATCACAAAGTTGAGCAAGAAGCTTATTTCTCGCAGGAAATGATCGCTTGGTCGGCTCAAATCAAAGCTTGAACTGAGAAATCACAAGCCCACCATTTTTTACAATTTGAGCAAGGAGATCACGGTCCTTTCCCCTCAAGTAGTGCTGAAAACCGCCTCCGAGAACCGCAATTGTTGGAATCTGATATTTGAGAGACAGCTGATGAGCTTGCTGATCGACTCCTCTGGCAAAACCAGAAATTGTTACCAAATCATATTTGTATGCCTGTAAAAAGAGCGTCTGCATCACCTGTGAAGCATAATCACTTGGATTTCTCGGTCAGACAAGTCAAAATATCGGATGAGAAAGCAAAGACAAATCCCCCTGATAATACAGTAAAAAAGGAGAAGAAGTCTGATTTTTGAGCCTGTTTGGATAGTCAAGATCAAGCTGAGAAACCGCAAAAATCTCATGATCCCTGGCATACTGCTCTACTACAGAAGTATTGATATCTGAGGAGAAGTCTCCCTTTTTGAGATCAGTAAAAGTAAGCTTTGGATCTGAAGAATATATCGCTGCCAAATGAGAAAAATCTGCCATCAAACATCTGAAAAATAAAAAAATTATATTTGAACTTCTTATATTATTTAGCGAGCAAGATTCAAGTGAAAATCTATTATTTTTAGTTTGTCAAAAAATACCTTGATAATCATAAAGGAAATAAGCTTAACCCAAACACTCCCCCTTTTATCAAAAAACTCGTTAGATCAAAAAATAGATTTTCGTCAAGGGAAAATGGATCAGACTTTTATTTCTTTTTTGCAAAAGAGGAGAAAAAAGATATACTTATATCTGTTTATATGTTAAAAATAAAAATATGCAGGTAAGTATAGGATTTTCAGGACCAGCGGGAAGCTGAGTGAATACGGCATGAATTTTTCTAGCAGAAATTCTCTCTCAAAAAGGATATACCGTACTCGGAGACAAAGAATATGCATCAATTATCAAAGGGGACAATAACTGTTTTTTTCTTTATATTAGCGATGATGAAAAACCTTTTATCTCTCGCAAGATTGATTTTTTTCTCGCATATGATCCCTATGCTATTAGCAAAAACGAGTCTATCTATGAACTCAAAAACACCTTTATGATCAAGGAAGAACATTGCAAATACAAGAATACTTTCACCCTAGGTGCTGCATTGAAATTGCTTAATTTGTCGATTGATGAAGGGAAAAAGATTTTGTCTCGTCAGTTTGCTAAAAAAGATTTTTCAGAGGAAATTATGAATCAAAACTATCAGGATCTAGAAGCTGGATATGCCTATGCTGAAAACCACTGTCAATGAGAATCTTGCTCAATCATAGACTGCTCTCAGGATGTTTGAAATGAAAAAGTGTTTATGTACGGAAATGAACTCTTTGCAAAAGGTGCAATGGAATCAGGGTTGGACTTTTATGCTGCATATCCGATGACTCCTGCCAGTTCTGTGATTGATGAAGTCGTAAAAAACAAAGAGGTAATCTTTTTCCAAGGAGAAGATGAAATCGCCGTGAGTATGGCTATGCTTGGAGCAAAATTTGCGGGGAAAAGAGCAATGTGTGGAACTAGTGGAGGAGGATTTGCCCTTATGTCTGAATCTCTTTCTTTCTCAAATCAAGCTGAAATTGGTGGAGTATATCTCCTCTCTCAAAGAGATGGTCCAAGTACAGGAACGCCGACCTTTACTGGGCAGGGAGATATTAATTATGCACTCAATGCGAGCTTTGGAGATACCAAACCGATTGTACTCTACCCATCAACATTTGAAGAGGCCTACACCTTTGCTGGGAAAGCACTGAACTATTCCGATATCTATCAACACCCCGTAATTTTACTCAGTGATAAACAGCTCTCTGAGTCTTATCTCAGCATTGATCCTAGTAAACTCACAGCGGAAGCCATTAACAGATGAAAAAAAGTTGAAAAATCTGACTCAGAAACCGATACTTACAAAAGATACGAGTATACTCCAGATGGGATTTCACCATATGCAACCCCTGGTGTAGAAAAGACTCACTTCATCGCAACCTCCTACGAACACGATGAATATGGATCAACCAACGAAGAACCAACAACAAAGTGAAAAATGACTGAAAAAAGAGCCGAGAAACTCAATACTTTTGTCAAAAATGAATTTAATGAAAATTTTTATGGATATGAAATTATCAATCCAGAAGCTAAGCATTTTTATATCACGATGGGAATCAACCGCTATGCTCTGGAGGCGAGCATCAAAGGGAAGTCAGATTTTTGACTTATTATTGTAAAATCACTCTACCCCTTTGATCCGAGATTGCAGGAGTTTTTGGAAGATAGGAAAAACGAGATTGAAAGTCTGATTTTTGTCGAAATGAACCACTCAGGACAGCTAGAAGATTTAGTAAGAAAAGAATGTGAACTGTATGGAGAATGGAAAGCAAAAATTTCTCATCAGAGAAAAGTAACCTTGTACCCTATTTTTCAAGAAGAAATTGTTTAGAACATCCGCTTTAACTTTGAGAGAAACAAAGAAATTCTGTGAGAATTTTCCGCTTTTTGAAAAGGAAGAGCCAGGTATGTTTTAGTAACAACCTTCTCTTTAACTTAAAACATAAGAATGAAAACCATTACCATTCAGAAAATCGATAAACAAGATCACGAAGCGATTATCCTCCTCTATCTTGAAAGCTATCTTGCTGAGTGAGAAAAACGAAATAAAGAACAGATTACTCCTTTTGTAAACTATTTACTCAAAAGACCTTTTAAGCTCAAGGCTGTTGTAGATGGGAAAATCATTTGAGGTTTTATTTCAGATATTAAGCCACGACATGAAGGAAATATTCTCTTTGATCCTGAAATCTTTATTCATCCTGACTATCAAAATCAAGGATTCTGAAGACATCTCTTGCATCAAGCCTTACTTCAAGCTCAACAAACGTATCAAATCACTGATTTAATTGCCTTTACTTTCAAGGAATCTTATCAACTTAAACGATACCAAAAATTAGGCATTAAAACTGATGATTCTTGGCAAATGTTGTACGGAGCCTTAGACCCGGTTCTTAAGAAGTTATCAGAGACTTCCCAATGTAAGATCAAAGCAATAAACTATTTACTAGAATAAAATCTGACTTTTAACTGTTAATTATACCCGATGAGAACAAATTTAAATAAAATACAGCGATGTCCAGGATGTGGAGACTTTTTGATTCATCTGGCACTCAAACAAGCTCTTGCAGAACTTAAGATTCCTGCTCATCAAACCGTAGTCGTGACCGGTATCTGATGTAGTAGCAAGATGAGCCAATACATGGATAATTATGGAGCTGAGACTCTACATGGACGTGGAATCCCCTTTGCTACAGGAGTTAAGCTTGCGAATCCTGAGTTAACCGTAGTTTCTGTATCTGGAGATGGTGATACCTATGGGATTGGAGTTGGACATATGATCCATGCAGCGAGAAGAAATATTCCTTTTGTACATATCACTTGTGACAATCAAAACTATGCCCTTACTACAGGACAGGCTTCTTCTACCACACCAATCGGTGCAAAAACAAAATCCACTCCTGAAGGGAATGAACTTCCTCCTATGCATCCAGTAAATTTAGTAGAGTCTGCTGGCTGCCAATTTGTAAAATCAGTATCAGATAAAGATATCAAGTGACTCAAGGAAACCATTAAAGAGGCGATTCTTTTCCCAGGATTTGCACATATCAATGTTCAACAATCCTGCCCAAGCTGGAAAAGATGGTAATTACATACAAGTAATAACAAAAAAAGAGCGTGAAATATCACACTCTTTTTTGATTAGTGAGCATGCCCCTCAAGAAAGAGTAAACCAAACATCACTCCAATTCCCAAGATAAACATGAGAATCTGCAAAAGTGAGGATTTAAACTGATGATTGTGCTTATGAAGCTCTGGAATGAGATCTGATCCTGCGATGTAGATAAACATTCCCATTGCAATAGGAACAAGCGTTTCCTGCAACTCATGAACCACTCCTCCAACTATAAGCGCAATAATTGTTCCCAAAATCGCACTAAGAGCAGAAAGGAAGTTTAATAAGAGAGCTTTCTTCTTGCTATATCCGCTATGAATAAGCACCGCATAATCTCCGATCTCCTGAGGAATCTCATGAAAGAGAATCGCCAAACTCGTAGCAAGACCAGCAGGAATACTCACCAAGAAACTTGCACCGATGATCAACCCATCAATGAGATTATGTACAAAATCACCAATTAGGTTCATCTTTGCAATAGTGTGAGGCTGATCATCTTCACTATGATCATGGTGGCAATGATGCCAATGTAACAGTTTTTCTATTACAAGACCAAGCACTACACCTCCAATCACAAGAAGCCCTAACTGATCCATATCCATCTCATGAGCGTGCTCAACCATCTCAGGCATCAAGTGCAAAAACACATCTCCAAACAGCGCTCCAGCTGAAAAAGATACCAAATAGATCAACTTACTGGTTAGATAAGACTGCTTGATCCCTAGGGTAAAAATACCGATAAGTGAAGTAAGCGAAATCCCAAACACCGCCAAGAGTGCTATCATCCATGTGGATAAGTCCATTGTTCCCATACTAAAAGAAGTTAAAAGTCTGATTTTTTTCTTTTTTTATTTTACTTGTGTTGCTTTTATAGTAAAATACGAGATAAAATCAAGAGTATTTTTTACGAAGTAAATAACGCAAAGCGATATTTTTTTAGAAAGAGACGTAAATTTTATGAACTGACATCTATTCTACAAGAAAATAACGTATTAGCAGCGGAGAATACTCTGAGAAACAGGACTCACTATCATGTACTAATCTTGTGCACCACTCCAGCAAAAAAGGATTGCTATTGAAATAGAACTTCTAGACATTGCCTAGTGATTTATCTATTATTAAAAAATGATCTCTCATGTTTTATTTTAAAAAAATTGCATTATCAAAAAAAATACATATACTTGATGGCGTATTTTTATCCTTAGACGTAAATAAAATGGCACAAACAAATGAAGAACTTATGAAAAACTATCAACAACTACTCCAATTTGTAAGAAACAGCATCAACAAAGCAGAAATGGAACTCAAAAGAGCAAAGCTTACTCTTGGTCAATTGATGCATTTTGATCCTAGCAATCCAGAATCTTTGACTGCCTACCTAGAAGAAATGAGAGCTGAAAATCCAGAGAATCTCAAGAGTTACAAAGAAGAAGGCATGGAAGTTATTGAAGGAATTTTTGATGGATACTATATGATTGGAGCTAATCAAATGAAATACCCAGTTCCTGTAAACTACTCTAGTAAAACAAAACTTATCCCTGGAGACGTTCTCAAACTCAAAATCCTTGCTGATGGAAAATTTATCTATAAACTTATCAAACCAGCAGAGAGAAAGCACCTTAGAGCTGTTCTCTCAAAGAGCGATGAAAATAAATACACTGCTAATACCGAAGATGGAAAGGTTTATTTTCTCAATCAAGCCGCAGTAAGCTTCTATCTTGGAAATCCTGGAGATGAACTCTATGTAATCGTTAATGAAAACGGAGAAGGTAATTTTGCTGCAATTGAAGCGATTATTAAGAAATAGAGACACTACTCTTATATAATAGGTAGACCCTATACAATATAACTACCTAACTCATTTGCATTTTAAGTCTGATTTTCTATACTGAGAGTCAGACTTTTATGTTTTTTTTGGGAAAAGGATTATGCAACTGTTTTTTCATGAGAATATCCAGACAAGCTGAGATCATCTCAAACTCAAGGAAGCTCCAGAAATCATCCGCCAACTCAGAAAAGTTCTTAGAGCAGCTCCTGGGTATATTTTTTGTGTACAAAACCGTGAGAAGAGATGGGAAGTAGAACTTCAGAACTGGGCTGACAAAGAGATTTCTGCGAGAATTATCAAGCAGTATGAAAAACCAAATCCTCAAGCTCAATCTGCAATGCTCATTGCACTCCCCAACAAACAAGACAAACTCGAACTTATTGTACAAAAACTAACTGAAATCTGAATTCAGACTTTGTTTTTATGGGCATCAGAAAGATCTGTGGTCAAGAGTTTTTCTCCCAATAAGCAAGAACGCTTACATAAAATTATGCAAGAAGCACTTGAACAATCACGAGGATGGGAAATGCCAAAAATCCAATTTATTACCGATCTCAAGGAGCTTTATGAAGAATATCAACTTTGTATCTTTGATCTCAAAGAAAACAGCAACGGAAAAGTAAAAAATATCAATAAGCCTCTTCTCTGAGTGATCGGACCAGAAGGAGGGCTAACCGATAAAGATTACGAACAATTTGGAAACGAATGGTGCGGAATCAATCTAGGAGAACAAGTCTTGAGGATGGAAACAGCAGCTATTATCTGATCTTGGCTTATCAAACAAGGAAAAATTAGCTAGCTAAAATTTATGATTTCATTTTCCAAAAAAGGAGACGTATCACGTTTCTTTTTTTTGTGTTTCGACTTGAAAAGAGGTAGTATTTGGATAATATCAGGTCGTTCTTTATTTGCTAAATCGTGCAAAGATGAAAAAACAAATATCTGCCATCTGAATTCTTTCTTTTTTGGGAATATGTGTAAGCAGTGTAGTACTAGCAAACAATCAGCCAAAAATCATTATTGATTCAGCAACAAATAAAATTCTGATCCAGACATGAGGTCAGACTTTATCCCTAGAAGATGTAAAAAACCAGAGTGGAGGTAATATTCTATCTTGAACAACTACCACTCCCCTCTCTGGAAACCTAAATACTGGGACTACGACAACCCTTCCTACAAAAACATCTCTCCCTACAATAAAGCTAGGAGCAGAAACCTGAACAGAACTAGAAAAGGCAATTTCATGGATGTATGCTAATGGACTTACCAAATACGACACGCTCAGTGGTTATAGACCTCAAGATCCCGTATTAAGAGAAGAATCTGCAAAAATTATCGCACAAGCATATCGTATTCTTGGCTATCCGCAAGGAAGTAAAAACAGCCAATGTAACTTTAGTGATGAAAAAAGTTTTGATAGTTCACTCAGCAGTTTTATCGCCGATAGCTGTAAATGGGGAATCTTTAAAGGATCAAATGGACAATTTCTCCCTCATAAAACACTTAGTAAGGCAGAATCGTTAACAGTTTTGATGAGAATCTTTGAGGGAAATAGCAGCAGCGAGAACTTCACACCTCGATGGACAATGTACTTTGTAAAAGCAAAGGCTATTGGACTGACTAAAGAAGGAAATGTTAACTCACTTGATAGACCTACAAGCAGAGAAGAACTTGCATTGCTCATCTATAGATTCAAAAATCTGATTTTGAATAAGGATCAAAATTCATCAGCAAAAAGTCAACTGAACAATGTAAATCAGAATCCTACTTCTTTTTTGCAGAATTATCTGACAGGATCTACTACTACTGGAAGTGCTTCAGTAGCGAAAGATACCCCATCTACGAACCCACTTCTAAACCTCCTCTCTGGAGGAAATGATAGCTCTAGCTCTCTCAGTATCCTTAATAACCCTGAAATCACCGAAGCAATGCACCGAATGAAAGATGCCTGACTCACTAGTGCAAGCGATATTAGTACTTACAACCCTTTTGAATATCTAACCAGAGAACAGGCTGCAAAAATGCTCGTACAGTTTGCCAAAATTGAGAACTTTAAAGCACTCTCTGGAGCTGCGTTAAATTGTAATTTCAAGGATGTTAACTACGCAAATGGAGGACTCGCAACAAGTATTCAACAAGCATGTCAAATAGGACTCATGCAAGGAAATAATGGACTTTTCTCCCCAGGACAAACGCTGGCGAAATCAGAGTTTATTACCTTATTAATTAGACTAGCAGAAGGGAAAAAACTAGATGAAAACCAGAATCCTTGGTGGAAAAATTACTTTATCAAGGCAAGAGAACTCGGCCTGATCAATAATGATGATGCTCTTGCGATCCA
This sequence comes from candidate division SR1 bacterium, assembly GCA_013333295.2. Taxonomy (GTDB): domain Bacteria; phylum Patescibacteriota; class Gracilibacteria; order Absconditabacterales; family Absconditicoccaceae; genus HOT-345. The sequence continues at coordinate 25,248 of JABCPD020000008.1, forward strand.
ATCCCCAATCACAAGATACGAAACAGCACTTATCTTTTACAGATTCTGGATCAAGCAAAAAATCCTCAACAACCTCAACACTTCTCAACTCAAAAATGAACTTATCTCAACTGTAAAAGGCGCTGATGGAGAATTCCTCAATACTAGTGGAAATTATTCTGTAAGTATCGATGCAAATCTTCTTAAAAATCAGTTTTTTCAAGAGGGATTTGCGGAGTTGCTAGGTCAGAGATATAAGCTCAAGAAAACCAATATTACCACTTTTGATATCGCAAATGAAAGTTTTGTACGATATGGAGATCTCTTTTCTATTAGTAATGATAACAAGATAGGGAATATCAACATCATCGTATCCAATGGAAATATCATTGATGGAAACATTAGACTCTTTACTCCTGTGACGACTTGGAGAATTACTCCAAATGAGAAAACAACTGCATGGTTTTATCTTAAAAGAAACTAAAATAATTTAAATAAAAAAAAGACTAGAAATCTGATTTCAGTCTTTTTTTGTTTATTACTAATTCTAAACTGTTTTTAGAAGATGGAGCTGTACATCAGAAGGAAGTCCCTGCCTTGAATATGCAGTCGCAACGGTTTGAATATTCAGTCACAACTCTTTTATCTTGAAAATGCATTGCTTGATTTCCTCTAATGAACAACAAAGCCCCCTACCACTAAGCATACTTGTAATTGAGGGCAATTCAGGCATTTTTGCAAGTTCCTCAATTTGTTCTATTGAATACTGAGAAAAATGTCTGATCATCCTTTTTGCATATTTTGGCTTATCATATAGCGAAGTTAAACTTCTCAGACCTCTTGGAGAATGAAGCACAAAAGTCTGAATCTTGTCTGCTATCTCCTCCATAGCAAAGGTATCCGAAAGGGCATCTTGCGTTTTTTGGATCAAAGTATTAAAATTTTCTCTCCTTTCAAGGGCGTTGATTGCATTTTGTTTTTTTTCAATTTGATCTTTAAGATCATGATAGTCTCTATCTAAAGATCATTTTTGCTGAGATTTAAGGTGATCAATCTCTGGAGTCAGATTTTCTTTTCTTTTTTGATATGCTTGATCGATAGCATCGAAAAGTTTAACCATAACTGTCATAAAACATAAATAAAAGATTCTTACAAGTCTTGTATTGTAAAATAACGTTAACTTAATAAATCTTGGAGTAGAATATAGAGATCTTTGGTAGTATTAACGGTGAAATATGGATTAATCCCCTTACTCTTTTTGCCATGCCTATTGATCCAAATTCCTTTCATTCAGACCCATTGAGCACCGTCAATATCTCTCTCGATATTATCTCCAACCATAAGAGCCTCATTCGTGAGAACTCCTGCCTTATGACAGGCTAGCAAGAAACCTCATGAATGGGGTTTCTCTGTTCCTGCCTCCTCAGAGGTAATCAAAAAATCAATATCTTCTGAAAGATTAAGCTTTGCCAACTTTTTGAGTTGAGTATAGGTAATCGAATCAGTAATAATTCAGACTTTTATTCCCTTTCTCCTTAGGAACTGAAGTGTTCTCTTACTTCGCGTCTCCTTTTTCATTGCAGCATAAAAGGTCGCCCAATAGAGATCATAAATTTCAATAATTGTCTTTGGCAAAATTGCATTCTTACATTTAAGATTCATTTTTTCGAAGAATTTCTGAAAATACAAATCCCTATTGTGTGAAGCCGCAGTTCAAGCAAGCTGCATCTTAACCTCTTTCTGAGCAAGTTCAAACATCAATGCAATGAGCTCTATCTTCATCTTCGTAAGACGATTAATTCTGGTGAACACCTTTGCTAGTGCTTTTTGATGAGCATATTCATAATCAAAAAGAGTATCATCGAGATCAAAAAATACTGCCTTAATCATAGATAATCGGATATAAGAAATAAAAGAGTTTTATTCTGTAGGACTTGATGGTAAATCATCCACTCCAATATCACTACCTACTCAGAGTCTATTTGAGATTTCAGCATCGACAAATTCCCTAGCTCTACCGTATTTTTTGGAAGAATATTCCATAAGCAATGGTGCTATTTTTTTATTTTGATAATCCTTGGTATAAATAGAATTCATACTAAAAACTTTAGAAGTTGCATTATCAATATTGAGTTTGATATAGGATTTATAGTTTGCAATTCCTACAATATCCTGAGGCCCAAGGAGTGGAGCATATTCTTTCTCCATAAATTCAGCATCAGGAGCACCAATTTTGAATGACATCATGGTTCCCACGTTACCAAATACTGCGGCCTTTACATCAGATTTTCCTCCTCAAGAGTCTCAAAGCCCTTTTCCCGCCTCAAGCTGTGCGATGTACTGGTGAGCCATAATAAGTCCAAGTCTATACTTTCTAGCCTCAGACAAGATATCCGCAAAGGTTCCAGATACAAAGTTTTGGAATTCATCCACATAAAGATAGAAATCTTTTCTATCCTTTGGATCAAGTTTTGCTCTTCCCATCGCTGAGTTATAGATCTTGGAAACAAGGATCATACCCAAGAGCTGAGCATTCATTTCTCAAATTTTACCTTTGGAAAGATTTACGAGAAGAATTTTTTGGTTATTCATCACATCATCAAAATTGAATGCTGATTTTGTTTGTCCGATGATATTTCTAATAAGTCTATTGGTATTAAAGGATACGAACTTTGAAGAGAAATATGGAATAATCTCAGCTTTTTCTCTATCTCCCATAGCATTATAGGTTCTCTCTCGTCGGTTTCTTACAACTGCATTGGTGACTTTAGCTACCTTAACTTCTCTATATGCCTCGTCAGTAAATAATCTTACTACATCCAGCAAAGTCGGTCTATCTTCAAAATCCTCCAAAATAGTCAGACTTCCATATTTGAAATATTCTTGGATTCTTGGTCCAAAAATCTCTGGGCCAAACATTTTCAAGAAAATTTCTGTCGCATCATTTACGGTTCTATCTGCCTCATCAAGAGAATTGATTTCATAGAGATTTAGCCCCATTGGACGATCTTCATTTCCTGCATCAAAGTAAACTACATCTTTAGCTCTTTCCTTTGGAACGAAACTCAATACATCTTCTGCAAGATCTCCATGCGGATCGATAAGACAAATTCCATCGCCATTCCAAAGATCTTGTCTTGCAATAGTCTGCAAGAATACTGATTTTCAGGTACCTGACTTTCCTATCATATAATGATGTCTTGTTCTATCTTCTCTTTTCATATAAACAGGAGAAAGCTGATTTCTGTAAATGTTTGTCCCCAAGAGAACAGCATTTTTATAGAGCTTATATCCGTAAACGGTTTTTTTATCTACAATTTCTCTTACGAACTTTTCTTCACCTTTTGTGATGATTTCAAGTCCATTGATAGTTTCTTTACCATCAACTTCAGAGATAACTCCTGGATGTGCTGTTTGATACTCGGTAAGTGGAGTCAGCTTTTCTTCTTCTATTTCTCTGGAAGTTACCGCTCGATGATTGGTATAGTCCTTAAGAATATCTGACAGTTTTCCATCTTTGAATTTTTCAGCAAGGATTCCTGTCATAACCTTTCCATTTCGCTCATCATCTGAAAACTGAGGAAGATTTGCTGGTGCTGGAAGAACTTTATATTGCATCCATTCAATGATTGGCGAACGATTATAGATACTATCTGGGAAATGATAAAGACTACTCAACTCATTGGTTGAAAAGTAACTATATTTATAGAAAAATCCTGTCAAATAATACCCTACTCCAATTCTCCAAAGTGGTTGAAAAATCCACGGAAACATATCGTGCTTGGTATTATCATCAGAAAGTCTATTGGCATATTCATCAGTATAGACATTATAAGCAGACTCCATAGCTTTTAGATTTTGCTTGGCTTGACCTTTGACATCTGAGGAAGAAACAATCAATAAACCTGACTTGTAGATTGGGTTTCCCGCTTCTTCACCGATAGTATTAAGCGCTTCTTCTTTGGCCTTAACCATTCTTACCATAGTAACATTAGCTTCTTCCTTTTGATTAGCTACGAGCTTACCCGTCCACCCCAAGAAAATCACAGAAAGGAGTTTCAATGGATTGAGCCAAGTACTTCGTGACCAGAGCGTCGTTTCATAGAGTGAAAGATTTTTATAGAGTCTATCAGCTGCCTTTTGGCGTTTAGCATTGTATGAAGAATCCTCAGGCTTGATAACTAAGATTGCAGTCACAGTATCATAAATTGAAACCTTACTCATCGTATCTATCACATTATTGATCGGATCATCCGGAACTTGCTTAAAAGTTTTGATCGTATAGACAGGATCTTTCTCTGGCTCAAGAGGCATAATATCTGAGTATTTCTTTTGGAATGGGTCAGGTTTTTTAACTCTTTCTAGTGAACAGTTGGCAAATTGAGCTGAAATTGCACTTTCTACAATTCCCTGATACTCTGGATAGGTACCGATAATAAAACTAAGCTGTCCCTGTTCATATTGATAAATCATAACGAGCTTTTGTTTCCCAAAAATCTTATGCATCATCGATTCCTTGGTACTAAGATCAGAAATCTTATGAAGCCCACTATAAAGCTGAGACATTCTCGATACTTTTTCTTTCATATCTTTTGCAATCTCTTTTTCCTGCTCACGATCAGTCTTTCCATCTGTCTTTGGAAGCATAACCTTGAGATAAATCATTCTACTCGTATTGAGAAATGAGTAGATATATCTCATAAACACCCTTCCAATCCAAGTCAAAAGTATAATTGCTAAAATAACCAAAAATCCATATCCAATCCACTGCCCTACTTGATGCATTGTTTCAAGCCCTTGATCAACGATCTTTGCTGTTTCTCCAGTAAGATACTGTATTTTAAGGTTTTGGATCATCTGTCCATGATCTGAGGCTTGATTTTGTCCAGAAACAACAGATGAAGTCTGATTTTTTTCTTCTTTTTGAGGATTTTGAGATGGAATTACAGGAGTTGTTTGTTCAGAAGAAGATTGAGTATTTTTGAGCGAATTTGGACGCTCAGAACCGTATTTATCTACATTACTTAAAAAAACTGAAATCTGAGAGTAGCCCCCCATTTCCTTAAGACACTCTGTCTTCTGAGCCCCCCATGCGGTAGAAGTAAGCTTGGAAAGATTAGACTTAAGACTGCGGTTGATATTGTACTGTTCTACTAAACGAGCATCACAGGTCTTTTCTCTATTTGGAGCTCCATGCTCACTATTTTGCCCAATAAAAGTAGTAATTTTAGAAAAACCTCCCATCTTACTCACACAATCAGATTTCTCTGCTCCTCGAGCAAGAGTAGTCAACTGAGATGCATTAGTATTAGCAGGATTAAGATGTATGGTATCAAGGAGTTTCTGTGAACAGATTTCTAGAGTCATATTTTTGTTTTTTTGATTAAATATTTACTCCTCAATTATAGTAAAAACTAGCAAAAAAATCAAATTTTGTACATATATTTTACTTTTGACCGCCTAAAATATCAGAAATATCTTCATAAATTTTTTAAGGAATCCTCAAACTATTTTTTACACAAAATCTCAACCTACACACTTTGCTCAAAATCTATTGATTTCTTGGTTACAATTGTTACACTGACAGTGTTTAGTTCTCAATTTAGCTACTCATGATGAATAAAAAAAATATTCTCTTGCTCATTATTGCAATTGTGTCGCTAGCTGGAGCGGTTTTTGCAATTAGATGGTCAAAACAAGTGGATCAACAACTCCAAAATCCTGAAATCTTCACTGCTCAAACTAGCTCAGGAGAAGAGGAAGCTCAATATCTCAGTTCTGCGTTTGATAAAATTTTCTCCGGAGAAGATATGGCTAGCCTTTACGAAGGACAAACTGGAGATTTTAATACAGCAGGCGCAATTGATGAATAAAAATATACTCTCTGATCTTACCTTTACTGAGGCTGCTCAACTAGATATTTTTACTAATATTGAGGGAAGAAAGACGATCTTCTTAGACAATACTAGTCCCCTAAAATACTCTATTCTAGCAAAAAATGCAAATATTGATATCGATGTAAACACCACTCGTGATGGATCAGAATTAAAAATTTTTATTCTGACTCCCGTGATCAAAGATCATCCCTCTAAAATCAATATCAATCTAAACCTCAGACACAACCGCTGTAAAATTGATTTGCACATGGTTTCTCTCGTCTTCTCTGATGCAGAGAATCAGGCCTGTGCAACTATTTACATGCAACCTAGTATTCAGGATTCTTCAAGCAAATTACTTGAGGAAACGGTTGTCTTGAGCGAGAAAATCAAGGTAAGAAATCTTCCAATCTTGGATATTCAAGCAAACAATATTGCTGCAGCTCACGGAGCAAAAATTTATCGTCTAGATGAGCAAAAACTTTTCTACCTGCAATCAAAATGACTCTCAGCGCAACAAGCGAGATCGCTCTTGATTTCATCTTATCCAAATATGCTTTTTGAAGATACTATGGAAAAAGAAGAGGAAAAAGAGCAGATTATTGCTGAATTTTTAGATTTTGATGCTCAATATCATGCGTAAATACTTTGATTTACTCTTGGATTTACTAGAAATTGAAGATAAGGCTAGCTATGAGAAACTAGCTCAACAGATTGAAGATGCTCCTGCCGAGGCAAAGATACTCTTTGCTCATAGAGCTAGATTTATACTCTCCTGATATCTTGATCTCTTGAAATGAGAACTTGCTCCAGAAGAATTTGTCTTGCTCGGAGATGTTGAAAGTAGTATCCCCCTTTGGCAAGAGGGACAACTCAGCTCAGAAAAGCTTGTTCAATCATTATTGAATGGAGAAATTCCTGTAGAAGATATCATCATCTTGGATCAAATAACCTGGCAAGTAATGCTCGGACAAGAACAAAGAGATCAACTTCATAATAAGCTCCAAGAATCCGGGAAAACACTTATTCTTGGCTAACAATTAGAATAGAGAAAAATATCCCAACAAAGAAAGCCCCTCCAGATACTATTTCAGACTTTTAATTCTTATCTCTATATCACCATGGCTTACAAAAACAATGATATTCTCAACTCATTCAACAAGCTTACTCGTAAATTTATGGCCTTTACTAAGCATCAAAAAACTTTTGTATTGTTTTTGTTTGTATTTACTGCAGCAGTTATCCTGTTACCAATGCTTAGTGTAGAGCCAACGAGTGATGACACTAGCGGTTATCATCTTTGGATTTGGAATCTTAAGCTCTTTAAGTCATTTTTGATCATGTTGATCTCACTTGCATGACTTTATGGACGAAATCTCCACTCTAATGTAAAAGCATTTATGGTAAAGTGCTTTGGTTTTAGAGAGTCTGAACCAATCTTGAACTTTATGTTTTTGTGGATGATCGTATCGGTATATATGCCACTGCTTGATATCGTTGCATTCTTGCCAACATTTACTGGTTCTATCTCGCTTTCTCGAGGAATCTGGGTTCAGCTTTTGATCTTACTCGTTGGAATCATTATTGCAATCAAAGAAGTACGAAAAGCTGCAAGTCAAAATTCACAAAAGACTAAAATTCTGAATATTGTGGATGATGAGCCACAACAACCAAGAGTTGAGAATAAAAGAATTGTACAAAACCTTTTTGATGAAGAAGATATGGATTAAGAAAAAGAAACTCCTATTATGGAGTTTTTTTAGTAGAAAAAATTCAGACTTTTATTGACTTTTCAAATCTCGATTAATCGGTGTTTTCCCCCGAGATATGAGATAGCTATTGCACTGTGAGAAGGGACGAGAACCAAAAAATCCTCTATCCGCAGAAAATGGTGAAGGATGTGGGGACTTGATAATCAGATGTTTTGACTGATCGATAAGTGAGATTTTTTGCTGGGCAAATGCTCATCGGAGGATAAAGACCAGTCCTTGTTTTTCTCTCGAAAGAACAGAGATTACAGCATCGGTAAAGCGATGTCGCCCCGCATCTTTATGGGAATTTGGAGAATCTTTGCGTACGGTTAGTCCTGCATTGAGAAGAAAAACCCCTTGTTCTGCTCGCTTTTGGAGATTTCACGATGCAGGAGGATCAATACCCAAATCAGATTTCAATTCTTTAAAAATATTTCTTAGCGAAGGGGGAATTCTGATCCCCTCTGGCACAGAAAAGCTTAATCCATGCGCCTCTCATACACCATGATAAGGGTCTTGTCCAAGAATCACGACCTTTACTTGATCAAAGGGGGTGAGATCAAAGGCACGGAAAATATCCTTCCCCAAAGGAAAGGTAATAAAACCCTTTTGGTACTCAGATAGAAGAAAATCCTTAATCTGCTGAAAGTAAGGTGAGGAGAATTCAGCTTTTAACTGCTCCTTCCAAGAGGGATGAATATTAACGGAGTCTGGATTCATTTTTTGGAAATAGTCCGGATAAAAAGATGCTAGCTAATGGAGATTAGATTGTTTCTTTGCTTCTTCAGCGAAAGCTTTTCCTTTTTCTTCAAAGTTCTTCCATAATCCATAAGGACAAGCCGTTGAGAGCAAGCAAATTTTTCCCTCTGGAGTATGCTTATAGGCAAATGCAATCGCCTCCTCCATAGATTGTGCATGGCAAATATTTGCAGAGGTTTTCCCGAGAAGCTTTGCCATTTTTTCTCATGTTTGTGGAAAGAATACCAAATTCTGAATTCAGATTTCTTTCACTTTTTGCATTAAAGGTCAAAAATCAAAGCCCCTATCTGTTCCTCCTAAAAAAAGAGTTCAAATCTCAGATCAAAAGGTCTTAATCGCTTCAATAGTTGAATCTGGAGTAGTAGAAATTGCATCATCATAAAAACGAATACCCTGATACTCACCTATGAGCTGCAATCTATGCGGCAATCACTGAAAAGTTTTAACGGTATGCTGAATAGATGACATAGGGATTTGAAGAAAGAGTCAAATTGCAATAGCAAGACTAATATTCTGTAAATTATGATCTCCAGGGAGTAAACGATCTTCTGTAGGGAAAAGTTCCTGCAAATGATGGATAAAATAACCATTATTTCGTGAAGTCTCTCAATCAATACCATAAGTATGAATATTATGATATTTTTGTGCTAAATCAAAATCTTGAGCGGTCTTGGCAAGGATAAAATTATACTCAGAATTTTTGAGAATATTGAATTTTGCCTGATAGTAGGCATCAATACTTCCATGCCAATCCATATGTACTGGGAAAAGATGTCCAAGGACTGAAATATAGGTATGGGGCTCAAGGTCCTCAAGCATAAAGCTCGATAGCTCAGCTACAACATAGTCATACTCCTGATCAAAGTCGATCTCCTCCAAAACAGGTTTGCCAATATTTCCAACAAGCTTAACATTGAGTCCTGCGTCTTTGAGCATAGCATATACCAGAGAGGTCATAGTGGATTTTCCCTTACTTGCTGTAATTGCAATTACTTTTCCCTTGTAGTTTTGAAAGAAAAACTGCATCTGAGTCAGAATTTTATCCTTTTGAGCAAGTAGCTCTGGAGTATAGGGAACTCCTGCTGACTTAAATATTACATCAAACTCATCCAAATGAGCCAAATAATCCTGACCAGAGCGCACGGCAATCCCTGGAGTCGCGACTGATTGCGGATTCATATCCAACACAGTTAAAGAAGCAAATGCAAAATTATTTTCCAACAAAAAATTGAGTGTTGACTTTCCCTCAAGTCAAAAACCTAGAATTGCAATCTTCTTCCCAGCAAAACAAGTTGTATCCATTACAATAAGTATTAGATCATAAAATCAAAAGAGAGTATAGTAATTTAACTATTTTTTTCAAATGGAAGAAATAAAAAAACTGTGACAAAAAAAACTCACCACAAGAGTGAGTTATTTTATATATCGGAATCAACTTAGAAAGGAAGATCATCACTTGAAGATGATGCAGATTCTCCTTTTTCTACTCTTCGGCAAGTGATAGAGTTGAAGTATCTACCTGGTTGATTTTTAGATTCGTTTGCTCTAGCATTGAGGTGAACAGTGATAACATCACCCATATTTACATCTGAGAGAAGATTGATCTTGTCTCTAAAGAAATCTACTGCGATTGAACCTTTGAATTCTCTATCAGAAATTTCTTCCAAAACGATAGTTTGTTTTTCGATGTCACCAGCTCCGATAGTTTCTCTAGGTCCGATGTACTTTACAGTTCCTTGGTATTGCATAATGTGTAGTAAATAATAGATAAAATGAATTTACTCGTTTTGTAATTTACATTTTTGTACAAGAATTGCAAGGGAAAATCTCTTTTTTGATCAAAAAGAGTACTGCAAAGGTCAAATAACAGTCTGCAATATTAAAAACAGGGAAATTTCAAAGTGAAATAAAGTCTCTCACTCCTCACAAAAATAGCCTATCCACAAGGTTTCCAAGCGTTCCTGCAATCAGCAAGATAAATATCCAAGTTGAGATAGCTTTTTTGTAATACAAATAGACAAAAAATCAGAGTGCTAAGAGCGATATGCACCAGATTACTATTTGATTGATATGAATCCCTCGAGAAATACCATGATTAAAAACAGGAGTTAAAAAAAAGAGAGACTCCCCTATTCTAAGGTCATAAAAAGCATATTTTGTCCCCCGATCAATTAAGAGAAGAACAAGGATCAAAAATCAGATTTTTATCTTATTCATTGTAGTTTCTACTAATAAATGAAATGGAGTATAGTATTCTTATCGCAAAAAACAATAATAACTTCAAAATAGACTTGACATTTTATACAATAATGATATAAGTCTATTGTTTTGAGTAAAAAACAACCTCAAGACAAAATATCGCTCACAATACAAAACAATTTAAAACACAAGATTATGAACAAAAGAAAGGTGGGATCAAAAAATCCAGACTCTTCTGAGCAAGAAGCGAAAGAAGGATACTCTTCACCACAAGCTGTCATAAAACTCTCTGCTAAAGGTTTCCTTAACCGTCTAAAACAAAAGCAGGGGAACCTTGAAAACTGTCACTATCATGTAACAGAAGAGGTCTGCATTGGAAATGAGTTTTCTAAGTTCTCTATCCATCTTGGATGTGGGGTCTTTGAAAAAAGTCTCTCCGTTGAAGGAGTCTCTTTACTCAGAACCCTCTCACTAGGGAGCTCAACTATTATGGAGACGCTAAGTCTCAAAACGAGCCATATCAGCATCCTGAACTTTGGATCAGCAAAGATTCATGGTCAAGCTTCCTTAGTTGGCATCAAATCTAACGACATCGACTTTGGTCAGGCTCACTTCAATGGAGGAGGATTCATGGAAAAGGTATACTCTACGGGGCCTCTGAATCTAGGAGGGGCAGTCTTTGAGAGTGGACTCAGCTTGGATGATGTTGGAGCAGCAAGTATCAATGCAGGCTCCGCCAATCTTGGAGAGCTTACGCTTAAGGAATTGTACTTTGGGACTTTCTATACAGAAACCGCTACAGCCTCAAAGCTTACTATTCAAGGGGATAAGCGCTCCTTCAGAGGAAATCTCCTCGATACGAGTCGGATTCTGACTCAATTAGATTCAGAAAATCTCCAGAACTCTCTAGCGACTCGGCTGGCGCGCGCTATCGAGGCAATTAAGGACCTCCCCTCTAGATAGTCCTTAGTCCGCTTTTCAGGGACAGATGAGTAACTAATTATAGGATATGAAATTCTATCCCTATAGCTAACTCAGAGGACTTTATTTAGGTATTTCCTAGGTAGAGTCCTCTTTTTCTACAAAAGGAAAAAAGAGGAAGCCTTCTTTCCCCTTATGTTATTTAAAATAGATTACTTATCACCTCCCTTACAGGCTACCGGTTCAATTCTACAATATGCTGTTTGCATAGAAAAACAAATCTCATTTCATCACTTTGGTAAAAGTGTGAAGGAAATCTCATGATTTCCTTTTTGTCCCTGAAGTGAACAAGCAAGCTGATAGGGTTTATAAGTCAAGTTTATCTGATCCTTTTCTGATCAATCAACATCAAGCTTAGTAATTTGAAAATTTCAGTTTTGAGGAGAAAAGAAAGATGAAGTCTGACTTTTTACTTCTGTTTTTGAGGAATCTGAAGAAAGTTGAGAAAATGAATATTTAATCGGTTCATTTTCTCATTTAGTTAAGGTTAAAGTCGCTTCATTATAGGGATTCCCTTGATAAGAAGAACTATTGATCACTTGGAGAAAAAAGGTATCAAAGTCGGACTTAACCTGCTCGACTGTAGTATTAGACTTAAGGGATTTGAGTTGAGATTGATTGAACCCAAGTCACATTAACATCAAAACTCCAATAATGATAACTACAATAATGATTTCGATCAAGGTAAATCAGCTTTTTCTTTTTATTTTCATAGTTATAGTCATCAAAAATTAAACGCCTACATTTTCCATTACAGAAAATACTACTCCAAAAATTCCTGATGCTACAAAAGCAACCATCACTCCCATAAAAATAAGGATTACTGGTTCAAGTACTTTTGAGAACTGAGAAATCTGATTATCTAACTCTTCTTGATACATTGAGATAATATTTGAGAGAGCATCTTCAAGATTCGCCGTTTCCTCCCCTACCTTAATCATCACAGCAACATTAGGATAGATGAGATGCGACTCATACTGTATTGTACCAAATATTGTTTTTCCAAGCTGTAGTCCTGAAATAATATTTTCGATCATCTCTTTATATGCAGGGATATCCAAAACTCCTCTCATCAAACGGAATGTCTGAACATAATCTAGCCCTGATCAGATCATAAGCTTGGTGTATCTTACTCGCTTGATCAAATAGTAGGTTTTGGTCATAGATCAGAGCATTGGAGTATTGAGCATAAAGCTTGATAGCCACTTTTTACCACTATCTGTAGTTGTATAAATACCACCTACAACCAATCAAGTTATGAGAACAATCAGAATCTTTCTCCAAGAAGCAACAAAGAAATCTGACATCCCCTTAAGGATCAAGGTAATTCAAGGTAATTTCTGATCTCCTCCAGCAACCATATCTAAGATATCTGGCAATACACTAGAAAACAAGAAAAGTACCGCTCCTACTGCCATAATAATCAAAATTATTGGATAGGTAAGCGCAGACTTATATCTATTTTTGATGCTCTCAAGATAGGTATACTCATTTGCAAGCTCCTGAAGAACAACATCGAGATTTCCAGTATTTTCTCCTGTTTTTACAATAGCAGCATCTGACTCATCAAAGTACTCTGGCAAACGAGAAAGTGCATAAGAAAAGCTCTTTCCCTCATTGAGGTGGAAAATAATAGAAGTTGCAACCTTTTTGAGCGCATAATTGGTAGTAGATTGTTTGATCGTTTCTACTGCTTGTAGAATAGAGACTCCACCTTTGAGCATATAGACAAGCTGTTTATAGAAAAGAATCTTATCCTTTACCGAAAAGGACTGCATATCCATACTCTGCATCAATGAGATGACCATTTGTTCAATTCGTCAGATTTTTTTTGTTTCTTCTGGCATAGGAAATGATTAAAAAATAAGAGAATTATTTAAAGTAGTATGCAACAAGTTTAAGCTCTGTCTCTTGAGACTCGGAGTAAGCCATCATATCATAACTTACTTCTTCAATATGATAGAGAATACGATCATTAGGCTCGGAAATAATATACTTTTCAATATTATCTACAAAAGAAACCAATTCATCTTTGGATGGAAAAACCACCTTAACAGAAATAGGAATCTTATAAAACTGACTCTTTTGATCGATCAAAGTTCCAGATCAGATTTCAATACTGTGGATTTCTCCATTTCTTGGAGAAGATGAGCTCGAAGGCTCAGATCTAATAAGATATTGATCAAGATTTTTAAGAATTTTCTTCTCATCAACCCCCATTTTATCAGATTTTAGCCCTCAAAGTTGAAGATAGGATCTAACGGTATGGAGTTGATCACTAACAGAAGGATCTAGCGAATCGCAGTTTGTTTTATCATTAATACAGCTCAAGACAAGATCTTGCTGATGTTCTGCAATTTTTCGTGTTTTTTTCTGACTGGTAATATGTGCTATCTCCTCATCCAAAGATCAGTTTTTTTGCTGTTTCTGTGAATATTCTTCTTGTGTTGTCTGGAAGGTTGACCAAGCTTTTGGCACATAATTGGCTCCGACAATCACACTTAAAATAAGAAGAATAATAACATAAATCTTATATTTTGCAGTTACAACTCTTGCTACCTGAAGATGACTTTCAGAAGCTACACTTTGCACGTCTGCAGCCATCTGTTGAGAATAGGCAGAGGTATTTTGTTGTTGAATAAGATTATTGATGAGAGACTGATCCTGTGTTGGCATTATTAACTACGTTAGCAGATAAAGTAAATTTGAATGTTGAACCCTCTTCAGATTTTTCGTACTTTCTAACAGAAATATCTGAAAGAAAGTCTAGTCCATTAAACTTATCAAGTAATCCTCCACTTCCGAAACGATTTCCATAAAGAACTTTCAAATTGGAAACTTCTCCATTGAGAGAAAGTTTTTCCAAATCTACTTTAAACTCTGAAAGCTGGACTCCTCCTCTAGACTCCTCTACTGACTTGATCGTATCTAGGATTTCAAGGATACGATGTACATAATCTGACCATGGGATACGAGAGGTTTTACTTTCCAAATCTTGAATATGCAGATAATGAGAAAAGTTTTCATCAGCCAAAAGAGATGAAATCTGATTTTGCTTATCGGAGATCCCCTGATCTAAGACACTAGACTGCCTCTGGAGATAATAGCTATATCCGTATAATGCTCCCATAGCTCAGATCCCCAAAAGAAATAGGGTAAGCAACAAATAGTAATGTCTCCTCCAAGATTGTGTTTGCTTTGATAAAGCCATCAAAAAAGTTTAAAAGAATAAATCACTTATAAGTATATCACTTTTGTAAAAATATGCAAATTTTGCATAAAAAATATCGCTTCGCGTTATTTACTTCGTAAAAATATCGCTTCGCGTTGTTTACTTCGTAAATAATGTCGCTTTGCGTTTTTTACTTCGTAAATAATATCGCTTCGCGTTATTTACCTCGTAAAAAATATCGCTTCGCGTTATTTACTTCGTAAAAAATACCACCTACTCCATAATCATAAAGTATTGACATTTGAACCTGAATACATATAATTCTCCCCGTAAAAAAACTAAATAAAATGAAAAGAAAATTAAAAAAAAGAAGTATACAAGCTCTCAAAAGGGCAATGTATACAAGAATTGTTATCATTTGCATATTTGGCATCACTGTAGGAACAGCCCTTGCCAAAACAACAATTGATATCGCAGGAGAGTCTGGAATCATTTTGGCGATAGTATTTATGATGGTTGTATTCTTCATGATGATCCTCGTGATTAGAACAACTCCTTTAGAAGGAGAAACTCCTGAGTCCAAGAGGCGGAAAAACCAATCCTGGCTTGAAAACTTCATCCATGATGAAGATAGATTGCGATAAGCCTAGAGATAGAGTATCCAATACTTGAACCTAAGGAGAAAAAAACTATTCCTGAATTGAGAAACTTAATCCATAATAAAATTGGATTGTAATGGGTCTAGAGGTAGTGTAATACACTACCTTTTTTAAAAAAACAAAAACCTTTCCTTGACATTCTGCATTAATTTAATATAGTCGTGGCCACATAAATAAACACTAAAACTATGAAACAAGAAATAACACTCGCTGAGCTTACAAAAAAACTTGAAAAGCATGAAGCGAACCTAGAATCCTGCTTTGAGAAGTGGGAAAAAGATCAATGTAACTTAATAACTCTGAAACGAAACCTAAGAAATGTCCGAGAATCCGTCAATAATATCATTGGGGATACCTCTAAGGGAACAGCTTCACTATCTCTAAAAAAGAATCTCAATAAAGCTAAAGGACTTCTAGAAGCTATTAACCTTGAGCTCAATAATATAGAATCTCATCTGACTAGATCCCATGAGACACTATTGATGGCCAAGCGCCATCTAACGAAAGCTCAAGCCTCCTCAGTTCAAACAGGGAGCATCTTAGATCCGGTAACTACCTGGCTAACCCAGTCTCAAAATGAGAGAGCCACCGCTCAAGAACTAATGGAGAAAGCTGATAATATGCAGAAAGCATATATCACTATAATTGAAAACATTGCTTCCAACAAGTAATCTCTCAAAAAAAGCAGAGCCAAAGAACTCTTTTACTCTGCTTTTTCTTTATATGAGATTAGCTCTGACCAATACTACTCTCTATTAAGCCACAAAAATCCCTAGTCCCTCTTGCAAATAAGCATAAAATCACTATAAAAAAACAGATTGTCAGTTGGTAATATACAATTTCAATTGGTAGTAGATTTTTATTTGATTAAGGCACGATATCATGCTTCGTTCGCATACTTGCTGATCACTTACAGCAAAAAACATTGGAGAAACCGTGAAACTCTCAGGATGGGTAAACAAGAGCAGAAACCTTGGAGGAATGCTCTTTATTAATCTTAGAGATAGATATGGAATTACTCAGATTACTCTAGATCCTGCAAAGGTAAATTTTGAACTCCCAGAAATCAAGGCTGAATATGTACTTCAGGTAGAAGGGAAAGTTATTGCAAGACCTGATACCATGATCAACAAAGATATGATCACCTGAGAAATCGAGGTAGAACCAATAAAAATCTCAGTTTTTTCAACTTGTAAGGAGTTGCCTTTTTCTGTAGATCATGAAAATCCAGTAGGGGAAGACCTTAGACTTGAATATCGCTATCTTGATCTAAGAAGAAAGACCATGAAAGAAAATGCAGTAATGAGGCATAAAATCGTGATGGAAACCATGAACTTTTTTGATAAAAAAGAGTTTTTGCATTTAGAGACGCCAACTTTTGTAAAGAACACCCCAGAAGGATCTCGTGAATATGTTGTTCCTGCCAGATTCGAACCAGGAAAATTCTTTGTACTACCTCAATCTCCTCAGCAATTTAAGCAAATGCTCATGGTAGCTGGATTTGATAAGTATTTTCAGATTGCGAGGTGTTATCGTGATGAAGATCCTAGAGGAGATCGCCAACCGGAATTTACCCAAGTGGATTTTGAGCTTTCTTTTGTAGAGCAGCAGGATATTTTGGAGCTCATTGAAGAATATTTTATGCACTTGTCTGCAAAATTTTATCCAAACAAAAAAATAAAAGCTGAACCATTCCCAGTTCTCACTTGGAAAGAGGCAATGGATTTATACGGAATTGATAAGCCAGAACTCAGAGTAGATAACTTTACTTTTCACGAAGTAACTGACTGGGCAAAGAAGTCAGATTTTACTGTTTTTCAACAAGCGCCTTGTGTAAAAGCACTTGTCTTGCCTAAGGAAATGGGAAGATCAGAAGTGGAAAAGAAATACGAATTCCTTGCAAAATCTTTCGGATCAAAGGGAATGCCTTGGCTCTGCTTGAGCAAAGAAGAAGGATTAAAAGGATCAATTGCAAAATTTATCGATGAAGCAGCTCTTGAAGAACTCAAACAGCTCACTGGAGCTACCGAAGGAACAACCATCATCTTTCAGGCTGACACTTGGCTCAAGGCTTGTGAATATCTTGGGAAACTTAGAATTGAAGCGATCAAGCAGCTTGACCTATTAAAAGGTAAAGAAGATGAATTGGCTTTTTGTTTTGTAGTAGATATGCCGCTTTTTGAGGAAGGAGACGATGGGGAACTGGGAGCTACCCACCATCCATTTACCAAGCCAACAGACAAAGATATTGAATTTGTAAAGAAACTAGGAAACAAGATTGCAAACGGAGAAAAAATGACCAACGAAGAAAGAGAGCAACTCCTTGAAGTAAAATCTGATTCTTATGATATTGTATTGAACGGATATGAACTTGGTGGTGGAAGTATTAGAATCCACGATGCAGAGCTCCAACACGCGATTTTTGCGCTTTTGGGACTCAGTGAACAACAAATTCAAGAAAGATTCGGACATTTGCTCAAATGTTTTGCCTATGGAGTACCGCCTCACGGAGGATGCGCCTTTGGACTTGATAGAATTGTGATGCTTTACCAGAACATGGAAAACATCCGTGAAGTAATCCTCTTCCCAAAAAATCAGAAATACCGCGACTTGATGCTCAATGCTCCAAGCGATATCGGAGAAGGGTTGATTCATGAATTGGGACTAGAAGTTTTACCACAAGAAGAATAATAGAAAAAGAAGTCTGAATGCGAAATGAGGTTCTTTATCAGACTTCTTTTTTATTTTTTGTGAAGATTATTGTTGAACTCCTGATGTAAGATCTGAGCTTGGGTTTTCTGAAGTTTGCTCGAGTTTATCTAGAGAGGTTGTATTTTCCGTTTCAGTCTGAACTGGAGCTTGCGGAACTCATGCACCAGCAATCTGATCAATTTTGTTGATAGGATTTTGAACAAATTCCTTAGTATTTGCAAGGGCTTCAGATCCCATATCCTTGGTTTTTTGAATTACTTGTCCAATTCCTTGATGGAGCTGAGAGACTAAGCCTTGTGGATCTGAGTGATTTTCCTGAGACTGATTTAAGGTTTCTGAAACCTGATTGACTACAGGCGCAGTGATATTTTGAGCTTGATTTACCACATTTTGAGTAACATTTTGCACTGCAGAAACTGGATTTTCTACAAAATCAGTAGCATGATCTTTCATATTGGAGATTGCTTGTGTTGAGTTCTCCACAATCTGAGATCAGACTTGTTGTGTTTTTTGAAGCGTAGCTTCGACTGATTGTGTTGCTTGTGAGGCAAGATTTTGTGCAGTTTGAGCTGTTTGCTGGGCAACATTGGAAACCGTATTCGCAATATTTCCTGGTGCAGAAGCCACCATTTGTGCTGCTGAATTTGCAGTGTTAACCACCGTATTTGAAATATTTTGAGTAGTATTTACGACAGAGTTAGTAATTTGCTGTGTTTTTGCCAAGAGTCCTTGGGTACTAGCAACAAGCTTGTCAAAGAATCCAGGTTCTGACTTGGCTTGTAATGGGGCAGATTGCCCAGCTTGAGGAGCTTGCTGTGAAACAGTATTTGCAGCTCAAGACAAAGGATCTGGCTGTCCAGTCGCTTTTGCGATAAAAGAAGCTGAACTTTTGAGCATTCTATCAAAGAAACCTTCTTTTTTTGGTTGAGAATTTACTGAGCTCAAATCTACTGTTTGAGGAGTTTGTTGATTTTCTGGCATTGTATTTTTGTAGAAACTAAAATAAGTTCTTATATTCATTATAGCTGTTTTTTTATATTTGTCAAAAAAATGAGAGAATTTTGCTTGTATTAAAGCTTAAGTTCTGTACAATGGAATCAGATTTCTTTTTCTCTTATTTTGAATAAAAAGATTTTAACTGGATTATAAGAACTAAAAAATGAATAAAATCCTGATCTGTAGCTATGCTACTACCTTCCTCCCAGAGAAAAAAACTCCTGAGGCGGCATGCCGAGACATCAAATGTGCTGAAGAAATCACGATTGCTCCTGGAGAGATCAAACTCGTAAAAAGTGGAATCAAAACCTATATTCCAACTGGTCGATACTGTAGAATGTATGCTAGAAGCTCTCTTCCCCTCAAAAATGGTCTCATGCTCGCAAATAGCGTAGGAATCATCGATAGCGACTATAGAGGAGAATATCTTATGCAACTTTTTAATTGCACGCAGGAGCCAATTACGATAACAAAAGAAACAAGACTCTGTCAGATTGAATTTTGTCCACATTATTGGGGGAATCAACAGTTTGGAACGAGCGATATCCCAGCAATTGAAACCCGTGTAGATGCGGACCTTTGGGAAAGATTTGATGAAGAATTTAGCTCAGAGAGAGGAAGCTGAGGATTTGGATCGACAGGGAAAAACTAATTTCTTATCCATAAGAGAGAACTAACTATTTCTAAACATTATAAAAAAAGACAAAAATCAGACTTTTATTTTTCGTTTTCTATTGACGATGAAATCACTTATAAAAACACCAACTCAAATCAAGAATATTACAGAATCTTGTAAATATCTCACAGAACTGCTTTATACCCTTAAAGATGAGACTAAGGCTGGAGTTAGCTTGATTGAACTTGAGGAATTTGCAGATCAATGGATCAAAAAGAGAAATTTGAAAGGAGCATTTAAGGGATTTGAAGGATTTCCTGCGAATCTTTGCCTCTCGGTAAATGATTGTGTAGTTCATGGAATCCCAGATGATACGATTCTGAAAAATGGAGACTTGCTCAAAATTGATGCTGGGCTAATTTATGAAAAGGGAGTTTCTGACTCTGCTATTAGCGTGATTGTGGGAGATGCTAGTGCTAATCCGCTTGGTGCTGATCTAATCAGAGCAACAAAAGCTTCTCTTGATCGTGGAGTAGCAACTATCAAAACCGGTGGGTTTGCCTACGATTATGGGAAAGTTGTCCTCAATACGATTACCAATGAAGGATTCAGAGTTTTGAAGACTTTAAGTGGACATGGAGTGGGAAATGATGTGCATGAGATGCCTCTTTTTCTCAACTACCCTGCTGCTGCGATGAAGAAAATCCAATGGACTCCTGGAATGGTCGTAGCTTTGGAACCAATCACAGCAGTAGAATCCGATGATGTTGTCTATCATGATATCAATGACTGGAACCTCTACTGTAGAAAGGGAGATCTCGGAGCACAGCGGGAATATACGGTTTTGATCACTGAAAATGGACCTGAGATTTTGGCTGGAGTAACTGAGGATTGGTATTAGAAAAAGAGGAGAGAAACACTCTCCTCTTAATTACTAATCCTAATTTCTCTTTGATTTGTTTGTTATCACCAAGATCCTTTGAGATCTTCCACAACAGACCCTGGGCTGAGATAAGTAAAGAATCGGAGTCTGTTTTTTCCGATCAAAAAACTTACCCTATCTGGCGTATCATCTCCCTCCATAGCTACAAAGGGATTTTTGTGATATCGACCGTTGATTCTGCCCATTTTCAAAACTTTCATTAAAAACCAAGAATCTGTTGTTAGTTGAAGAGAAGGCTGAGTCCTAGGTTTTGTCCAAGGAAATGTAAACTCATAATCACAGTCTGAATCTCCTTGATTTGTTGCCTCAGCATAGCCAATACATGAGACATTACCTGCACCTCCAATAGTTGTTCTCACCTTATAAACATGAGGAGAACAATAACCTCTCGTCTCTGCAGTCCTTATTGCTTGTGGACTATCAGGGGAGGATTTCTGATTTGCATGATCAATTAGTTTTTTTAGATTTTCCCTTTTTGCAAAAGAGCGAATAAGGGCATCAAATTCTTGAGGAGGTGCATTATCAATCACCTCAAGAACTTCTCCAGAAGAAACTTGATTGACTTGCTTGTTGAGATACTTCTTGACAAGAGCATTTACTGCCAAAGAAGTTGCGAGACTCAAATCGTAATCATCTTTTGAACTCCAATTAGGAATTTCATCCGCATGATGGGAACCTCCCAATTTTACGAATTCATCTGCCAAAAGATTCATAACTGCCTCAAGTTCTCCTTGAGAAAGATCCTTCCAGTTGGGAAGTGTGTCTGGCTGATCTGAGAGTGCCAAATCTGCCAACAAACCATACTTATTCTGAGAGATCAAAGTAGAATACTCCTTGATCAAGTCAGAATTTTGGAGCTTTTGCTGCTCTTGTTCGTGAAGAAGCTCACTAGAACAAGCAAAAAGCATTACCATACTGAGGAGAATCGTAATTCCCCAAAAAAATTTAGCTTTCATAAAATACTGTTTTAAATGTTATAAGAAAATAGGATTAGTATCTCTGATGCAGAGATGACAATAGTATACTAATACTAATACTAATATCAAGAGAAATATATAATTTCTCCCCTTGCTTTTCTAAAAAGAAACGATATAAGAACATTAAGTTGATTTTAATGAGATAGGAAACATGATGAAAAAAGCACGAATTATTTGATCATGTGTTGGACTTTATTTTTTGATATATTGAGGAATAACTTGGCGATTAAGCTTTAGAGCTCCTCACTCAGATCTTTACCAAAACTGCATTACCATCGATGAATATCTCGATCAAGCACTAAAGTATCATACAAGAGAATTTGTCACCTATTACAATCAGCAGTATCTAGATCGAACAAAGAAGCTCCAAGCTGCTGGGGTAGAAAAAGTTCCCATAGACAGAGATCAAATTTTTAATCCTTTTTCTCCACACTGAGATTTTAGAGATTTTGAGAAATTTGGGTGGAAAAATAACACAACTCTTGCAAGTCTTGCTCCTGGTGTCAAAAGTCCAGTCGTAACGAGAAGTCAGCTTTTTAAGCTTATTCCTCCACCAAATCATACCAAGATGATTCAAGATTTTGGACGAAAGGAGGACAAGACGCCAACCTGTATTGATGGAAGAATCAATTCAAACCCTGAGTTCTACTCTATTGGTGATTTTAGAAGAAAACACAAAAATAAGACCGACTTCATTGATGGTAAAGCCTTTGATCAACGGCACCAGCTCTATCGGTTTTATCACTTTGAGGGTTACATCTTAGAACCCGAGACTCGAGAATGGCTCTATAAGGATGGCGGCATTAGTTCAGTATATAGTTGAATGTTTGAAAGTGATTTTGCTCCTGAGATCGTAGATATAAGATCATATTTTATTTGGGATACTTTTCTTAATAAAGATCACAAAATGTGGTATTGGTAATCTACAAATCATATAATACTCTTTACTTGCAATACAAATATTCGAAAAAAACAACTTAAATAAAAATTGTATGAAAACATTTATTTATCTTGCACTTAATTTGTCAAACCATGAAAATCATCTCACGAAATGTCAATGGAATTAGAGCCGTCTTGCAAAAAGGTTTTCTCGATTTTATCAAACAAGAAAATCCAGATATCTTATGCCTTCAAGAAGTAAAAGCCTTTGAGCATCAGATGCCGACTGAACTCAGATTTGCTATGCAAGACTATGATTATATCTGGCACCGCTCAGAAAGACCTGGATATGCGGGGACTGCGATTTTTTATCGTAAGGATCTAAAAATAGAAAAAAGTCTGAATTCTTTCGATGATTGCCCGATAATGAACGATGATGGAAGGGTAACCTCAATTGAGTGGTCTGATTTTGTACTTTTTAATATTTATTTCCCAAATGGTGGGGATAGAGCTGATGGGACAGAAATGCTCAGCTATAAACTCAAGTTTTACCAAGACTACCAACAAGAAGTTCAAAGACTGATTCAAGCTGGGAAAAAAGTGATTACCACAGGAGATTTTAATATCTGCCATCGTCCTATCGATATTGCTAGACCAAAGGAAAACGAAAATTCAATCGGCTTTCTTCCTATTGAGAGAGCTGAGATGGATAAAATGGAATCTAGCGGCTTAATAGATGTTTTTAGACTCCAAAATCCAGAGCTTACCGATAAGTATACCTGGTGGAGCTATAGAGCAGGTGCAAGACCAAGAAATATAGGTTGGAGATTGGATTATTTCTGGGTAAGTAAAAATATGCTTGATCATCTCTGAGAAATGAAGCATCATGATCAAGTCCTCGGTTCTGACCACTGCCCTATTGGATTGCAGATAAAATAACGCTAAAATAATTGTCCAAAAAACTTTTATTGATATAAGAAAAATGCGATGAGAAATCAGATTTTTTTCATCATTTTGGGAGTATTAGTTTTGAGTAGCTGTGTAGTAAAATTCAAATCTCAGGACATAAACCAACTATCATACAACACTACAAAAGAAGGGAATTCTGATTTTGAAAAACATTCCTTTGCTTGATTTTGAGTAGAACCCTTTCGGGACTTTACTTTAAAAAGTGGAGAGTTTAGCTTTAACGATCCTGAAGGAAGCAAGAGCTATCTAGTAAGGGGAACAGAAACTGAGGGAAGCTATATTTTTTCTGGAGAGAATATTAGTTGAGAACTCATCCTTGAAGAGTGTCAAGATGCAAGTAAAGGCGATCTTCATCAATACACAATTTCCTTGATACTTGATGGAGAAAATACCTATGAAGGATGTGCCGATCCTGAAAAATAAGTATTTCCCGCAAATAGATAAAAGCCCCTAAACACGGGCTTTTTTAATTAAAGAAATTTTTCTGTAATAATCTTTTGAAGCTCAGACTGGATTTCTTGGATAGAGAGATTAGCATTGATAGGATGCCAAGAAAATTGCTGAGCAAGTTTTTGATGTGCAGATCTTACTACTTGCATCAAAGCATCATTTTGCTCATGAGTATGATTTTTCTCTATACCTGACTGGAATCTTTCCCCATCAAAAAAGAGATCTAAGTCTGATTTAAGCAAATGTTCATTGATTTGTAGAAGGAAATCATAATCAAGACCACTTCCCAGACCTCGAGCGATTCCTGTACCTGTATAGTCTTCTGCGATAATCCATGTTCATTGTTCGAGCTTTTCTTGTAATAAGGGCTGATATTGAGTACGATTAAGAACCTGCAAAAGCTGAAACTCTCTTGGAGAAAGATTATGAGGATTGCCTTTTCTGAGATATTCATTGAGCAAAGGACCAGAGGGAGCCAGATCATAGATTGCATATTTGAGATATTCAGCCTGAAGTCCTAGACTTTTAAGTCGATCGATCAATAAGTGTGCTTGTGTAGACTTTCAGAGATTATTGATACCATACAGTACGATCAGCTTTCATCTTTTTTGCATTTTTCTATACTAGAGAATTAAAAATTCACATTTAGTCTATACTTTCTCATGAGAAAATCAAGTACGGTTTTTTATTTTTTCTGATTGTTTTTTAAAAAGAAAATAAATAAAATCTAAAATAGATTTGGTTGCTATGAGCAATAAAAATAAACAACATTTTTTACACTATCAAATACGGTAAATCTATGACCTTTTTCTTGATACTATTGATCATTTGAGCAGGAGCTTCTTTGCTACTCAGAGAGAGTTATCTTGGAGAATTATCGATCAGTTTCCTCCCCTACTGGTGAGCTGCGATGAGTATTGGTCTTTTGATCAGTCTTTGGGGACTCTGGAAGTATCTCCACTGAAAAAAAGAAGAAAAAACCAGATTCTGTATTCAGTTTTCAGCTCTCTTTGTAGTAGGATTTGGGAGTATTCTTGGGGGTTTTCTCTGGAAATTTCACAACTTCTATAATCATTATCAACTCTCTGGAGATAGCCAAGCAAACTTGAAAGTTCTCTTTTCAAATATCTACAAGGATAACCTAGGATATGATGAGCTAACCGGAACTCTTGCAAGAGAGAATCCTGATGTAGCAATGTTTGTCGAATTTGAAGAGCACCACTATGAGCATTTAAAAGGATTTTTAGAGAAACAATTTCCTTTTGTTGAGTACTTACCTTGGTCTACGAGTATTGTTGTAAGTAAATATCCTCTTACGCTACTTCCCACCTCAGTAAAAGGTCAAAAATGGAGATATCACTATTTTCAGATCCAAAAAGGAGATCAGTATTATTTAGTTTATTTAGTACATACCTCCTCTCCTACCTCACAAAGGCATTTCAACAATAGAAATCATCAGCTAAAAATCATCTCAAATGATTTTCTCACCATGCATCAAGCATCCAGATGAGAAAATGGAAAAGTCTTTATGGGCTGAGATTTTAATATCTCTCCTTGGTCAAAATACTATGAAGAATTTTCAAATGAATTGAGTGGGACTATGGACAATGCTACGAGATCATTTCCCTATTATTTTAGTTGGAACCTAGCAAAGCTCCTTAGAATCAGCGGAACTCTAGAAGGAGTCCCTGAACTACTCTATTCCCATATTGATCAGCTCCTGGTCTCTAAGAGCCTTAAGATAAAATCTCTCACTCCTCTTCAATTTTCATGATCTGATCATAAGGGATTCTTGTTTGAAATCGAATAATAAAAAACAAAACTCTAAAAAAGAATAAAATCTGACTTCAGACTTCTTTCCCGCTATAAAAGAAAAACCAGCTCTTATGCTAGTTTTTTTCTCTATCTTGGATAGCAACTTCTATTTCTCAGACGATATTCTTTTTGACCCAAAGAACTTTCAAGAGGAGATCTTTGTTTTGCTGAGCATCGAGATCCTCATGAAAATGCAAAGGAATTCTAATCTGCTCTCCCACTACTGGAAATCTCTCTAGGTATGAAGTAATAAAATAACTCAAACTTTCAGATTCAAATTCATCTTCAAGTCCCAAATTATCAAAGTGAAGCGATAATTCTGACAAGACCTCATCCATTCTCACATAAGACTGACAAATTAGAGCTCAAGATTCTGTGGTTTT
Source organism: candidate division SR1 bacterium (assembly GCA_013333295.2). Classification (GTDB taxonomy): domain Bacteria; phylum Patescibacteriota; class Gracilibacteria; order Absconditabacterales; family Absconditicoccaceae; genus HOT-345. The sequence goes on from JABCPD020000008.1 coordinate 51,364, forward strand.
GATAGTTGATACTTCCTCATCTTGTTCATCTTGAATTTCTCCAAAAACCTCTTCGATAATATCTTCTAAACTCACGATTCCCTCTACTCCTCCATATTCATCTACTACAACGGCAATATGTTTATGGGTTTTTTGGAACTTTTCCAAAAGTGAATCAATAGGTTGAGACCTCGGAACCTTCATAATAGGAGCAAGCGGAAGTTCACTAATAGGAGTTTCTCAAGACTTTGTTTTTTTGAGTCTGAGGAGTTCTTTGATCATTACTACTCTATCTATAGCATCAACATGCTGATGATACACCGGGATACGAGAGAAATGATAATCTGTAAGTATAGCTATTGCCTCATCAAGTGTTTTACTATCATCAAGTGCTTTGATCTTAATTCTTGGGGTCATAACCTCCTCTGCAGTAAGCTCATCAAAATTGAGAAGTTTATTGATCATTTGTCCTTCATCTGCATCTAGGATTCCCGACTTTCTAGAAAGATCAATAAAAGCTTCTAAATCTGACTCCGAAACCTGATTTTTCTTTTCTTTTTTTGATATTCCTTTCATCATTCGTTCTAGAATTCGAACAATAGGAAAGAGTAATTTGATCAAGAAGGTATAAAATGGAGCAATTAATAATGAGATCCTATCTGCATGCCTCGTTGCAAAAGTTTTGGGGAAAATCTCTCCAAAAAGAAGTACCAAAATTGTTACAACGATGGTAGAAATCGTAATAACCGCTGTCCCTTCAAAATTGATCTTTGCAGCAATATCTAGGGAAATCATCGTTGCGAGAGATGCTGCAAAAATATTCACAATATTATTTCCAATCAAAATTGCAATCAGCATTCTCTCTGGATTGAGCTTAAGCTTGTAGAGCGCAGTACTTCCTGCAAGTTTGTCTCTAAGAAAAGCTGAAGCCCTATGAAGAGGAATAGCAGTAAAAGCTGTTTCACTCGCTGAGAAAAAGCTTGAAAGTGCAATCAAAATAACAAATAAGGCTAACGATCGGGGATCCATATTGTGGATAAAAAATAAAAATACTTTGAATATAGCGAAAGTGAAGAGAATGTCAAGATTTGTTGAATAAATAGTAATTATTTAGTTTTTATTACAAATACTTGATAGTATTATTTGATGAAGATTAAATCTTCTATAAAAAAGTCTTGAAATTAAAGTCTTGAAATTAGAGTTAAAATAACCATACTCGCATATCAGCCTGTCGAATCTACAAACCAAACTATCAATATCATTCATTGGTAGTCTGTTATTGGGGCTAGAAATTCCTAGCCTTTTTTCTGAAATAAATTTTTCTAATCTTAGTATATGATATAAAATGTTGCTTAAGATTTCTTTTAAGAAAAAAGGAAGGACTGATTCAGCCCTCCCTTTTGTAGCAGATCAAATACTTACTGCACCCTTGATATGCCCTTGTGGAGCATAGTTAAGAAGCTCGATATCCTTCCATGTAAAATCCAAGAGATTCTTGACCTGTGGATTTAGGCGGATAGATGGAAGATTTGATGGTGTTCTCTGTAGTTGCTCATGTACCTGATCCAGATGATTGAGGTAAATATGTGCATCACCAAAGAAGTGATTGAAGATCCCTGGTTTTCTACCTGTAACTTGAGCCATCAAACACAAAAACAAGGCATCTTGAGCCGTATTGTACGGAACCCCTAAAAAGCTATCACAACTTCTCTGATAGAGATTTAAGTGAAGATAACCCTCTTGATTTGCAAAGAACTGGTAGAAACAAGGACAAGGAGGAAGTAATGACTTGCCTTCATCCTGAGGATTCCAAAGATTGATGATGATTCTACGATTGTCTGGATTGTGGTTGATCAAGTCAATCGCTTGCATCAGCTGATCCTTTCCTTCGATCCAAGGACCAGAAATATCATCAAAAGCAAGGAATGAAGCCTCCCTAGTCTCTCCATCAAAATCATTGAACTGTACTTCTCCAAATCGACGGAATTGATGACCATAAGTCCTTCCTAAATCTCCCCATTTCTTACAGAAATCATCATCCGTGAGAATACGAGATTCAAATTCAGACTTTTTCTTTTTCCATAGATCACTATAGTCAGTTTTTTGATCATCTTTCCACATGTGAGCAATGAGTTTTTGCTGTCCTGTTTTCTCAAGCCAGTGCTTGAAAGGCCACTCAGTCCAGATGTGATTTTTATGCTCGATGAGGAAGCGAATATTGGTATCTCCTCTAAGCTTCCAAATCAACTCCTCAAAAACTGATTTGAGGCTCATCTTTTTGGTTGTAAGAAGAGGAAAACCATGAATTACTCCCTCCTCATCCTGATCAAGTCTAACCTGATAGTGATACCCTGGAAGCGTCATCGTTCCTGTCCCGGTACGATCCGAAGTTTGCACACCATTGTCCACAATAGCCTGCAAAAAGTCTAGATACTGTCTCATAATTTTATATTTTACGTTAGTTATGTTTTGACTTTTTAGTATATCATTTTCTAATCATAAGTCAAGATGATTTTTGGATCTTGTTTACAAATTTTATCTTTGACTAAAACTAAATAGTGACAGGATCATTTGTGTGTATAGCAATTTCAGATCTGATAGAGACTTTGTAATTTCTTTACTACCTCAAAATCTCTTCAAAACCGCGATCCAGAGAGTGAAATACCGTCAACTTTTCATCTCTAATCACTCGGAGGAGATCACAGGTTGACTCTAGGAAATCTCTATCATGAGAAACAATAATTGATACCCCATTAAATCCTGAAAGCATCTCTTTGACAGCATCTTTACTTGAAAGATCGAGATGATTTGTCGGCTCATCCATTACAACGATATCAGGATGAGCAAGGAGCATTTTAGCAAGAGCTACTTTGGATCTCTCTCATCCAGAAAGTGTTAGGATTTTTTGTTCTGCTTTTTCTTGATCCATTTGAAGTGCTCAAAGATAACTCATCATCTCTTTGTATGAAACACCAGGTCAAACCAGCTCTTGGGTAATAGTCGATTGGGGATCTAGATCATCAGCAATCTGAGAATAGAATCAGATTTTTATTTTTTCATGGATTCGTACATCTCAATATAAAGCAGGAATTTCCCCTAAAAGCGTCTTGAGAAGTGTTGTTTTTCAAACTCCGTTTTTTCCGATGATTCCGATTTTCATAGTCTTGGTAACTTCAAGCTCGCGAGGTAGCGATATAAGAACCTGATTCCCATAACCAACAGAAAGCTCAGAAATTCTGATCAAAGTCTCTGGTAGCCTCCGTTGGACTTGAAGATTTGGCTTATGCGCAGTTTGGAGCTCTTCTGGGGCTTGAACAACATCCATTTTATCAAGCATTTTGATTCTAGATTGAACTTGAGCTGCTTTGCTAGATTTATAACGAAATCTCTCAATAAAACGCTCTTGCTGAGCGAGATATTTTTGCTGAGCAGTATAGTTCTTAAGGTGAATTTCAGCTCTTTTCTGTTTTTCTTTGAGAAAATCTTCATACCCACAGTAGTAAAGTTCAAGCTTTTGATTTTGGATTTCTATAGTTTTATTGAATGCAGATCAGAGAAATTTTCTATCATGAGAAATACAAATCAGAGCCTTATTCCACATTTGACAAAACCTTTCGATAAACATAATTCCCTCGATATCCAGATGATTTGTTGGTTCGTCAAGAATAAGCAAGTCCACATCTTGCAAAAGAAATTTAGCAATTTGGACTTTGGTCTGTTCTCCTCAAGAAAGTTTTGAAATCGGAAACTGCAATTGCTCCGAAGTAAATCAAAAATACTTCAAAATCTCAATCTGCAAGTCATATTTTTGATATGCTTCATTTGCGATCATCCATTCGATAAGTTCTCCTTGTTCCTGGATTAAGGCTATTGGATCTCACTCTCCAGTCTCGAGCAAATGCTTGATTTCATCTAGTCTTTCTACAGTTTTCGTAACTTCTGGAAATGTTGTTTTCATCTCATCAATCACGATTCTCTCACGATTTTCCCAGAGGAGATCCTGAGAAAGAAATCAGATTTTTGTATCTTTTAACATTTCTATTTCTCCATGATCAGCCAATTCAGGATTGAGCAAAATTTTTAGGAAAGTTGATTTTCCTGCACCATTTTTACCGACAAGAGCGATTTTGTCATCAGGTTTAATTCTTAGTTCTGCTTGATCAAAAAGAATCGTTGATCAAAGCTGCTTACTCAGCCCCTTTATGGTAATCAGATAATCTGCATTCTTCTTATTGGTATAAGAAAAAAGATATCTTGGAATACTTGAAAAAGAAGTAAAAGTCTGATTTTTTTCCTCATTCTCCTCTTCTCGCTGAATTCAAAATTCTTTGGTTAGATATTTTTTGAGAGATTTTTCCTTTGTTGATTCCTTAGTTTTGTCATTAAACTGTGCTAAGTAATCAAAACAAAGTTCAGCTATCTCCTCACGAGAAAACTCAGGGAAGAGTTGATATACTTGATCAATAATTTCATTGAGATTCATAAGAGCAGTGCATGATAAATTAGTGCTATAAACTTCTATCTTGAAGTTTTAGATAACGAGAGCGAAAAGACTGAGAAGACAGCTCCTGAGCCTGATAATGAGTCTGACAATCAAGCTTTTGAGGGGAAAAGAAAGGTGAAATCTGATTTTTACAGTTTATTTTAGAGATTTGAGCTTGTTTAAAAACTTTTTTGCTCAGATCAATGGTCAAAGGAGTAATCTTGGTCTTGTCAATAGTTACTCGGTGCTGATCAACAGCCTTTGCATCAGTAATAAAGAAAAGTTTGGTATGATCTCCAGATTCCTCTGTCTTGATGAGAAAAGGAAAGTCTGAAGTATTAGTAAAGACAAACTGCTTACTTTGCTCATAAACAGCCGCATCATCGCCCTCAACCTCAGAACCATAATACTGCATATACCGATCGTTGTGACCTCGTCTTTTGTCAATTCTGACCTGAGGAGATGATAATCAGGCACGAAAAAGCTGACTCGCTACTCCACAAACCCCTCCATAAAAAGAAAAAGTCTTGGCTCCACGACCTGTACAATACCCTCTAAGATTTGTGAGGAAAGCATTGAAATTAAATGACTCTCAAGGGGTAATAACTTTGCCATCAAGCTGCTCAAAAGCAAGGAGATAGTTATGCTTGGTACATGGATCGAGCATAGAAATATCCTTAAACGAAGAAAAAACTGCAATCGAAAGATCAGAATTTTGACCTGTTATGGTAATAACTGTTGGTTTATATACCGTATTTCGAAGTTTTGGATCATATCCTCAGCTTAAATAATGAACAATCCCTGTCCAATGCTGATTTACCGCATCGATAAAATTATCAGCAGAAGGATTATTGCTTTGTCTTTGAAAGGAAATATCTTTGTTAGAAAGCGGAGTTGGAGAAAAAAAAGGAGATAGTGCCGAAGCCTGTACTCCTGAGATTAATATTATACATAACAAAAATGACAATACAAACCTCATCAAAGAAAAAATTAATTTAAAGTTGGGAATCAATAATTATGGATACTTTCTTTTACAAAAAACTCAAAATCTGACTTTGGATCTCTTTCATCTCTTCTGGAGTCAGATTTAGTGTTTCTTCTTTGCGAAGATCGTGCATTGAGTTCGATGGAATCAAATGCAAGTGCGTATGTGGGACATCTCGCCCAGCAATCATGAGCTGAGTCCTTTTGCATCATGTGGCTCTATCCAGTGCTTGAGCGAGCTTTTGAGCAGTTAGCATAAGTGCTGAGGCATAGTTTTGAGGGAGATTAGCAAAATATGGTTCTTCGATTTTTGGAATAAGCAAGGTATGACCTGGAGTAAGCGGATGAATATCCAAAAACGCATATACCAACTCGTCTTCATAGATCTTATAAGAAGGAATTTCACCTGCAATAATACGAGAAAAAATAGATGCCATGAGAATTGAAATAAGGATAAAAAACTGATGAAAGTATATAAAAACCATTAAGAAAATCAAAGCGAAAGTATTTGAAGATTGTTTAAATCAAGTGAGTTTTTTAAAAAAAGCTATAAGTTTTTCCCTATAGCTCTTGTTGGTTTTAATGATGATTCTAACGAATCTGGCACTGTGTAAAGATCTGCTCCTCATCTGGAAGCGTATCACAAAATGGGAGATCAGACTTTTGTTTTATTTGTCAGGAGAAAGAAGTAGTCTGACTTTTTTGATCGTTGTATTGAATCTCTCAAAAAGAGTGTGGAATACTCAGGCAATAGATGGCATAAGCAAACAAAGCTATCAAAAGCCCAACTCCTGAAATGATAATTCGATTTTCAGTTTTCATTTTTAATATTACCAACTAAAGAAAATATTACTCAGTCTTTCGTTTAAATAGTTTGTTCATAAGTCGAGTTTCGAAGCGAATGATCGGATCTAGGACAAAGCGAGTCAAGAGATCCATTGGCTTTGGCAGAAAAAGAACAATCGGAGTAAGCAGACCAACCACAACTCCTGCCAAAATATCAGTCGTTCGATGTACAGTAGTCCCAATCCTACAAAGTCCGGTAATCACAGCAAAAACAAACAAGAAACCTGACCAAATTTTAAGGTTTTTATTGTGAGAACGGAGTGCCAAAAGCAAGGTTGCCATTGCAATTGAAAAAGTTACCACTGCATGATCAGAAGGAAAGGATGTCACTGGCAAAAACTGATGCAAAATAGTATCCTTATCTACAACAACAGTCCCAAGCTCATAAATTGGCCTCTGTTTGTCAAAAAACTGCTGAGAAAGGATATTTACAATCACAGAAAACAAACATGAAAAGAAAATGATTAAAGCATCCTGCTTGAATAGCTTATTCTTGGTGATCATCCCTCTTAGATACCAATAGGTAAGGAATATTGGATAAACAAAAACAAAAATATCTGCTCCAATAGGATAAAAATCAGCAATCCACTGATGTTTATTTCAGAGATCGACAAGCATTTTGAGAAAATCATAGCCCCATTTTGGCTCCTGCATTGCAATTTTAAACATTATTGTACTTTAAACAACGAATTAAAACAAAGGCGAACAAGCGATAGTATTCAGATTTATCTATTTTTTTGAGATGTTTTTGTCTTTGGAAGATCTTTGTAATAGCGACAAATCTCCTGAAGTTTACAGTCAGCACACTTGGGATTTCTCGCTGTACAGAAATAACGACCAAAAAGAATCATAGCATGATGTGCTATCTGTTTATACTGATTTGGGATAAGAGTTTCAAGAAGTTTTGAAGTTTGAAGCGGCTGAGCTGTCTTCACAATGCCCAAGCGATTGCAAATACGATGCACATGAGTATCTACCGCAATCACTGGCTGATGATAGAGAACATGAAGAATCACTTTTGCGGTTTTCTCTCAAACTCAAGGGAGTTTTACGAGTTCATCCTGTGTGGAAGGAATTACACCATCTCCTTGAGCAAGGATTTGTGCTGTTTTCCGGAGATTTTTGGCTTTGGATTTATAGAGACCAATAGATTTGATTGATTGTTCAAAGTCTTCAAAGCCCATCTGAAGAATATCTTCAGGCTTTTTAACTTTTTGGAAAAGTGAAGCAGTGACTTTATTTACCTGTTTATCAGTAGCCTGTGCTGAAAGTGCAACCGCAACAAGAAGCTGAAAACCATTGTCAAAATTGAGCTCGGTTTGAGCGTTGGGATAAAGTTCAAGGAAATAAGAAAAAATCTGATCAAATTTTTTGGTGGAAATTTTAGCCATCGAAAGGAAAACAATAAAAGAGGAGTCAGGTTTTTTTGACTTTTATAGTGGGATAAGTATAATTAGGTATTTAGTTTTTTCAAGTGATTTTATGCTAAGACATGAAAGAGGCACTCTAGAGTCAGAAAAAACACTCTCCCACGAAAAAATCGGGAAGATGGCTTCTTCACACCTGAAGACTCTCAAAAAAGTAAGACGAGAAAATGAAAAAATACAAAGTGAAGTTGGGAGAAGAACAATCTCAGAGATTTTGACTTCTGGAGAAACATTCTATATGGGAGCCTGTATAGATACGACATTAACTTTTTTGCAAAAATTAAAAGAACACATCCCCGCTGAAAAACTCGAGATAGGATGTGAACTCTTGAAACAAAAAGAGACATGAAATCTGACTTTTCATCTTTTTTTGACTGATCATTCAAACAAACCTCAGAGGGTGATTGACTTTGTAGGAAACAATTTTGTTAGCATTTACGAAGGAGATTATCAGAATCCACAAGAGTGAAAAAAAATCACACAGCTGGGGACATTTAGCATCTCAGGAGACAAAATAGAAAAATCTGATTCTTTTCTGACGATCGCAGACAAGATGGGGATTCATCTACCTCCTGAGCTTTTTCAAGCGTATTTAGCAAAGCTTCAACATGATAATACACCTGAGAATTTTGAGCAATTTGAACAAAATTCTCCCATTAACATCAAGATCAAAAAGCAGAAAAGCAGTACTGAAGAAGCGGTGTTGGGAGTGGTGAAAGATTAGTTTTTGGGGATTACTTCTCCTGAAAAAAGCTCTCTAGGTATTTCCTAGAGAGTTTTTTCTATAGTGGAATTTGGCAAGTTTTGATTTGAAAAGTTCATATGACAGGATTATCCCCCGTTCTTTTGAAATCTTTATCAACTAATTCAGGATTTGATTTGTATTTTTCTAGTAGTTTTCCATTAGTATATTTATTTACAATAAGATTATCTCATTGGAGTTTACTTACTACTCGAGGAGATTCTGTGTAAATATCGGTATCTGCATTATCAGATTCATTATCAACGAAATTTCAAACAGCGTATATTTTTTTATTATCCACTATTAGATATTCTCCCTGTGTATCTACGCGGAAAAAATGATGTTTTTCATTTGCTCCATAGGAAATATCAATAAGTTTTTTACATAGTCTAGATTCTTTACAGTTAAAGTATCGATGAACTGATCTCTCATCTAATTCTCCATGGAGATTAATGCTGTTGAAGTAAGGATTTTCCTGGATTTTGTATTTTTTAATAAAGTTTATAATATCTGATTCATTTTCTTTCAAAGGATAATATTTCTCTTCTCAATATTCACAAAGAGGTGGCTCGTCTTTAATTGATGAGTCTTGTGTTGTGATATTTCATTTCCAAAGGTCGATTATCACAGGAAAATTTGATCAAGCTCCAATATCCGAATACAAAATATGTCCCGTCTCATACTTACAATTTTGCACCACATCATCAATATTGATGATCTCCTCAGGCTTTATTGGCTCCAGGTCAAGCGGCTCACAGTTAGGAATGTTTGGATCGTCTATTCGCTCAGGAGTTGCTTGCTGAGTTCAAGATGACACAGGAGCTATTGACGAAACTTGCTCAGGCTTGGGCATAGGCTTTTGGGTGCAAGCTCCGAGAAGAGAGACCAACAAAAAAAGAAATCAGATTTTCAAATTTTGTTTATAAAGTTGATAAGTACGAAGCGATTTTTTTACCATTTTTATAACTAACCATTAAAATAACAGCAAAAAGACAGACTAGAATCCGTCTTTTTTCACTTTTTCGATGAGTTCTCGACCTCATACTTGTTTGATCACACCTTTTTCGAGGACAAGTACCTGCTCGAGTGGGAGGTTTTGCAGCATCTCAAAAAGATGCGTGATGATGATAAAAATATTGTCTGGAGTATTGGTGGTCTCGAGGAGCTCAGCCACTTGCCTTACAGCATTTACATCGAGTCCTGAGTCGATTTCGTCGAGGATGATATATTTTGGATTAAGAAGCTTGATTTGAAGGACTTCGATTTTTCTCTTTTCTCCTCCGCTAAACCCTACATTGAGATCTCTCCAAAGAAAATCTTTTGGTATCTCAAGTTCTTGCATCAAAGGTTCAATGATTTTTTTGAAAGAGAGAAATGTAGATGGGGTCTCAGCTTTCGCATCATAAATGGATTTAAGGAATTCAAAGAGCTTTACACCTGGAATTTCTGGGATATTTTGGAATGTAAGGAATATTCCAGCTCTAGCTCTCTCATCTGGAGACATTTCATTCAAAACTTGACCATCAAGCTCGATAGTCCCACCAGTAATCTCATACTTTGGATTCCCCGTAATAAGCATAGCAAGAGATGACTTCCCTGATCCATTTTTTCCAAGGATACAGTAATTTTTCCCTGACTGAAAGTCAAACGAAATCGAATGCAGAATTTCTTTATTTTCAACTTGTGCTGACAAATTAGTAATTTTTAACATATCTTAAGTAAGATTAAATAAACACTATTTGAGCGTAGTGATTTGCCTAAAAAATACAAGAAGAATTAAGAAAAGTTATTTTCCTCTTGCATTATGGATAATGTTTTGTAAGCTAAAGGGGAATTTTTATTCTTTACAAGAAAATATCATGCAAACAATAAAGACAAAAAGGCTGATGCTAATTGCTGGTTTTGGTATAATGAGTGGAGTTTTAGCAGGATGTTTTGCACCAAAAGTAAGCGAAGAATCAACGCTTGACTACTCATTTTCTGCAATCAGCCCTATAGACCAAAGCATAGTAACCACTGGTAGTTTTCAAAATCAACAGTACAGCCCAGAAATGAGTCAGGTTTTTGAATTTTTGAAAGGAAGCAAGCAAGGAGAAGTAAAAACTGGTAGCCTCCAAGACCCTTTCCAAAAACATGATCCTCTCTTGGTTGAAAAAGTACCGCTTGTGATTTTGAATCAGCTTGGGATCAACCCAGAAAAACTTGGAGAAGAAATCCAGATCTGAGAAAACACCTTTATTTTTGCTGGGACAGGAAGTGAAGAAGGAATTATCATAGCTTCTCTTGATCAAAACAGCATTGAAACAGCAATCCCTCTTGAGTGGCAATTTACAATTGAAAAGATTCAATAATCAGAATCAGATTTTTGTCACTTTTATTCTCAATGTTAGATAGCGATGCATTTGTTTAAAAGGCTTTTGCTGACTAAGTTTCCAAACTCAACTATTCACAACACTATGAATCCTGCAAGTATGTTTGTAGGATTTATTTCTCCAAAGGAATTTTTTTCAGTAATCAACCGTAAACATGTAGAAAATCATAAACTTAACCTTTTTGATGTGAATATTGATCCAATAGAATTCAAACTCGGACTGTGAAACCAAAACCTGGGAGAGAATGAACAAGAATTGGATAACTATTTTGCCTATTGTGTCGCGGCAAACCTCAATGGTTATACCTTCTACTCCCCTGCAAATCTAGCAAATGCAATGACGATGCTCGCTGCCGTATATTTCAAGGAGGCTTTAGAAGATATGCCTGAGCATTTTTTTGTACAAGCGCTATTTTCAACTTATCTCCTCTCATTTTCGATGATTGCAAGGATCAAAGTCTTTCCAAAAGGAAAAGAGAGTGAACAATTTAATTGGTTTGTAGAACTCTTTTTTGATTTCTACAAGATGACTTTTAAGCATCTGGATACCAAAATCAGTAAAGATGAATTTGAAACAGTAAAAAAAGGACTCTTAAATCAGACTGCATTCTTTTTTCTTCTTTATCATTTTTATAAAAAGCTTAACGACCTCCTCTATCAAAACAATGATAATGACCATCTAGATTGGCTCTTTGGAAAAAATAGTAAAGATAAGCTTATTGGAGCATTTAGAAGCAACTATCATACAACACAAACGATACCAAACTTTTCTCCTCTTGAGCAGTCTGTAATGGTGAATGTCTGGCCAAGTGATATCTTGATTAAATATTTACTCGGAACCTCGGATCCCTTTATTGCAGTAGATACGATTATTAATAAGATTTTTCCAAAGACTGAGACAGATCCCCTTGTACAAAGTTTCTTAAAATCAGGAGAGAAACTTAATGAGCTTTTTGACTATCTTTTGGAAAATAAAAAATACAAATACTGATTCTTTTCTGGGATCCAAAATTATGTGATCAAGCTTTTTAGGGCTGAGGGAAAAGAAGACATCTTGGAAGATATGGATGAAATGCTCTCTGCAATTGACAATGGAGAAGATATCAATCCCCTTGATATGCCAGAGAGAGTAAAGAGAGAATCAAAAGTAATGGAAAGGCTCTTAAACTTTTATGTCATGATGACTGGAGGAATGAGCACCGCCAGGGGTGATAGTTTCTACCTCAGATTTAACAAGCCTCAACTCCTCAACTACTGTGGAGAAGACCATTTTATTGATATGGTAGACTCCCCAACTAAGATCTCAGTTTTGACAAATAGCAATTTCTTTTATCATAAAACACGTTATTATTACGAATTTATCAATAATCAGCTTAGAAACGACTGGAAAAATAAAACACTTCCTGTAGGGGCTATGCCAGAGGACACTAGTAGCAATATTTCGGTACTCAATCTCCATATACAAGGAGCTATTGCTGCATTTTTCCAAGATCTAAATCCCAAAGAAATAAGACTAACCATCAAAAATCCTCAAATTCTGACTCTCTTTAGAGAAAAATATGGGAGCAAAATCTCTGAACGAGTCAAAAAAGATAAAAAAAGCTTTATCCAAGATTTTTATGGACCGATCACTGAAATCTTGTGAGGAAGAAAATCAGAGTTTTTTAACTTTTTGGATAAGGAGGTAATTGATGAAACTGATCACCTCTTGCTAAAAGAATGCTTGTATAAGTTAGACTTTTGGATGAATCGAGAGTTACTAAATAGAGTAAAGTACAAATACTGAAAATACTATGGGAAAAGCTTAAGTTTGGGATTTTTTGGTCAGTTGAGAGAGCTCTTATTTGGACTGCTGGTCTTGAATCACAGCATCAAAAAACAAACAAACTCCAAACTGTGAGGAGAAATTGAAAACTTTCTCAAGCAAGTTTTTGTTTGAGACTTGTTAGGGATTGGAGCAAGTGGAAATAAAGCAATGTTTACCGCTCTTTCTGAGGTTGAAGAAGAATTTAAAGATTTTTTGGATCTGTGGATAGGACTTGATGATAATGAAGAATTTTTGCAATTTATCAGCAAAAACATGATTAAATACTTAAAGAAAGAGTTTAAACATGAACCTCCTTATATCTGAAGTGATGATCTTATCTGGCTGCGTGGATTGCTCAAGAACCTAACTTACTACAATAGAAGATTCATCATCCCTGAATAATTCTTGATTTTTATGAGGAAAAGAATAATATCACACCAAGAAACAGAAATTTAACATAATAGTTATGGACAAACAATCGCGAACTCTCCTATGGGAGAAAATGAGTAAACAAAATGTTGCTACCGAAGACCTACAGCCCTACTCTATTGATGAGCTAAAAAAACTCGAGGATCGGCTCAACAACTTCGTCGAAAGATTTCGCCAACTATCCAGTTCAGAACAAGGAAATTTTATGAAAATTTCTCATGATCTTATTGCCTGGGGGGTATTTACCAGTATTATTTCCTTTATAGGGATTATTGTTGGCATTAGCTCTTATGAAATGGGATTTGGCATTCAACAGTTTCTTTATTTTGGATTTGTGGCCTTTGTGTTTTATAATATGATTAGCCGAATTGTATACTATTCTGAGAACAAAGCTCTCTATCGCTTTGTCAATTCCAAGTTCTATCAAGATAATCGCAAAAATCTGCACTCCAGAATCACAATCAAGTAAACAACAAATAGAAAGAATTCTGAATCAGAATTCTTTTTATCTTTTGGAGAAAAGAGATTTTCTCTTGCTTTTCAACTGATAAAATACTATACTCTCAATATATTTCATATCATAGGAACCAAGGATGAAGAAACTCAAATATCTCGATTTTATTGCAACGATACTACCAGAAGAGGAGCTTGATGCGTTTACAGCAAGTTATCAAAGCAGAATTGATAAATCGATCAAAATCATCACAAATGAGGATAAAAAATCTGAATTTTTACCTTATTTTTCTTCCATTGGACGAGATCTCAGATCTCCTGGACTAAGCAAAAAAGGAGAAATTTATAACGATGTCCTCTATGTACACAAAGATGAAAAAAAAGTTTGGGAAACCACTTTCTCCATCAGGGAGGATATTTTTATGTACAAGAGGTAGCTGCTGGTCTCTCTGCACAAGTGCTTAATGTGCAAAAATGAGATCTTGTGTTAGATCTTTGTGCTGCACCAGGAGGGAAATCAGTACAAATTGCAGATCGTTTATTGAGTCTAGGAAACGGATTTCTTCTTGCTAATGAGCCACTAGATCCGAGAAGAAAAGCACTTATTTTCAATCTCAATCGCTGCGGAATGAGCAATAGTGCAGTCTGTGCATACCGTGGAGAACAAATTGGAGAATTAGCTTTTGAAAGCTTTGATAAAGTGCTCGTCGATGCACCGTGTTCTGGAGAGGGAATGAACTACAAACATGACAAAAATACAAACTATCGAGATCCCAAACTCGCTCAAGGATTTTCCAATTTGCAATATCAGATATTGCGTTCTGGAGTATTGGCTACAAAAGTCTGAGGAGAAATTGTCTACTCAACCTGCACTCTCAATCCCCTTGAAAATGAACAAGTCATCTGAAAAATATTGAAAGAGTTTGAAGGAAAGATAGCTCTTATGAGAGTTGAGATAGATGAGAAATCTCCAGGTTTAATGCAGTATTGAGATGAAAACTTACTAAGCCAAGAAGATGCTCAAAAGGTTGCAAGATTTTGGCCACACAAACAAAAAACTGGAGGATTTTTTATCGCAAAACTCAAAAAACTCTCATCTCTTCCCTACACCCCTCAATATGATAAAAGGAAAAAAGAAAAAATCTGACTCAACGACTCTTTCGAACTCCAAAGTCATGTTTGGAACTATCTTCTTGAGAATCGAGGAATTGAAAAACAAAATAATATTTCCTTCCTTGCCTCTGAAAACAGTATCTATCTGACCTCCCCTGAATATTCTCAACTACCAAGCGGACTCTTTGTCGAAAAAATCGGAGTTCCTATCTTTAAGATCTGAAATCAAGGTGGATGGATCCCTCAACAAGGTTTAGCAAGGATTTTGGGGCAATATGCAAACAAACATACGGTTAAGCTTAGCGATGAACAAGCAGAACAACTTAATCAAAAATTAGACCTTTCTGGATATTTTGGAGAGGAAGGAAGTTTTTTGATTTTAAAGTGGAGGGATTTCGGTTTCTGTCTCGGGAAACAAGTTTGAGATACTCTCAAAAACAAACTCTTTTAACTACCTTTATGAGAAAACAGAATGAAATTATCACTTTTTACAAGACATGCAAGAATCACTTCTGAAGAGCTCTTTCTCGCAGGAGCAATCTTTATTGGAGGAGTCGCTATTTTGATTTTTATCAAGCGACTTTGCAAATACTTATGACGCAAAATAGCTGCAAAACACCCCTTGAGAAAAGGTTTTTTTGAGATCTTTGGGAATTTCTCACGATATTCAGTACTGATTATACCTCTTTTTGCTGCATCGCTAGTTTTGCCCTTTGCTAAGGTTCCCGATGGAGTTTTTGCAGGACTATTTATCTTTGCAGTAATGAGAGAGCTCGGAAGAATTTTGGATTATATTCTGAGAGTTGTGATGGAAAAGGGATTCAAACCCCAAGATCCCAAGACTAAACACAATCTAATAGCGATTTTTCGTACTATTTTACAAATTGGTGTATGGATTATCGCTACATTAGTATTTTTTAATACGATTGGTGTGGCGTTGACTCCTCTTTTGACTTCACTAGGAGTCGGTTGAGTTGCTGTAGCATTTGCTTCACAAAAATTAATTGAAGATTTTTTTAGCTCGTTTTCGATTATGAGTTCTTCTCCCTTTAGAATTGGAGATATCGTCACTATCAAAAATTTTACAGGAACAGTAAAAAAAATCTGACTTAGAAGTACGAGCCTCGAAACCGTCGAGGGAAAATCGATTGTTATCCCTAATAGGCTTGTAGTTGCTGAAGTCATCGAAAACAGTGGAACTATTGAAATGAGAAGAAAGAGATTCTCTCTTACTATAACCTATGAAACTCCCGTTGAAAAAGTTCGCAAGATTCCTCAAATTATTGAAGAAATTATCAAAAAACACAAGAAAACAACTTTTGAACGAGCAGTACTCAAAGAGATGCAAGCTTCAAACTTGGAAATCTTGATCAGTTATGTCGTTGAAAGTGATGATTGGCTCTTGGCTGTGAAAATTCACGAGCAGATTTTACTTGAGATTTTGGAAGTTTTTGCAAAAGAAGGCATTGGACTTGCCTATCCGACACAGACACTGTATGTGAAAAAGTAAGAGAGAATATAATAGTATAATTATTGTTAAAGAGCGGGAATTCCCGCTCTTTTTTTTCTTGAAAAAAGATATAAAAAAGATACTCTTTACATTAAGCTACTTTATTTCTTATTTTCTTAATGATGCACAAATATCTTGTCGTACTTGCTATCGTGGTAATAGGAATCGTTCTAGGAATAAGTTATATTGATAACGATCATCGTCTTTCTGAGACTGCTAAAGTAGTCTCTCAAATCCCTTTTAAGGAAGAGCCTTTAGTGATCAAGCAAGTTCCTTTTACCACTACTAGTTGAGCAATTCAACCACTATGACCTCTTGATGACCATGGAATTGCAGATGCATTCTGATTTTTTGAAACTTTTTGATCGTATTTTGATAACGGAGAAGAGATTCCTTCTATGTTTAGCTGTGAAGATGCAGAGACAGAACGACTCAAAGAAAATTTAAGGTGAGGAAATTGTCAGTGGTCTCGTGTAATCTTTCCACCTTTTTCTTTTGTTGTGATGAATGGTAATCCTATAGTATCTCTTGTTGATGGGAGAATTGCTTTTTGAGAGTGAGAGGAGTATCGTAAATATAAACATGATGGGATGACGCGTTATACAGCAAATAAACCTTTAAAGTTTGAAGATATTATAAAAAATAGCAATCAGCGATTAGATGAATCTTTTTGCCTAAGACCTTATTATACTGGTGATGCTTTTCAACACTCAGGACACGCCTGGATTATATGATTTGGAAAGAATCTCAATAATTTATTTACACAAAATAAGCTTCATCTTTCTTATATTCATGAAATGTCTGAAGGAAAGTGCAGTAATAATGATTTTTGACGACTCATTTATCCAGAGTGAAGTAAGTATTTTTATACGCGAATTGATCAGTATGGAGGACCTACATCCTTTTTGGTTCACGATTGAATTTATACTACTCATACTTCTATAGATTTAGAGGAAATATAAACACACAGCTCAAAGATTTTTTTCTTCTTATTACTCATCAACTGAAGAAACCACATATACTATACTCAAATCTCTCGTTCGAGTAAGAGGAATCACTCTCAAAGTCAGCTTTCCCTACTTTGTACATCGATTTGGTCAGTTCATGAGCAGATTAAGTTTTTTTCTTGCATAAGCTAAGCAAAATCCTATGATTAAGCTACTTTAGCTTGATCACAATACTATGCGAGACCATCTCATAACTACTTTTTTGACCAAAAATCAACAACTCAACCTCTCTGCGATTCGCGATGCAGACTGAGTCTATCTCAAGCATATCCAAGATAGTTTGAAGCTTTTGGAAACTGGACTTTTTGAAAAGGGGAAGTTGGTGATTGATGTAGGGACGGGAGGCGGTTTTCCGTTGATGCCTTTGGCTTTAAGCTGTCCTGAGTGCAGATTTTTGGGGATTGATTCAGTTAGAAAAAAGACCCTAGCAGTCAATGAAATGCTCGCAGATCTCTGAGCAAGCAATGCAAAAGTCCTCTGGACAAGAATCGAGGATTATCAAGGAGAGCAAGCAGATATTCTCACTGCCAGAGCCGTCGCTTATGTGGACAAGTTGCTTGAATGGAGCACTCCTCTGCTCAAAAAATGAGGATATTTTCTCCTCATGAAACAAAAACAACCAGAGGAACTGGAAGTTCTCCATAAAGTCTGTCAAAAAAAGAAAATAAATCTGATTTCACAAATCGAGTACCAGCTTTTTGAGGGAGATATTGATAGAATCATTTATATTCTCCAAAAGCAATAAACTTTCACCTCCCCCTCTATTTTTCAAAATTTTATTTTATTTAGAAAAAGACATGAAAAGTCAGATTTTGAATACTCTTTCTCAATCTT
>JABCPD020000009.1 GCA_013333295.2 candidate division SR1 bacterium
CCCCCTTATATCCTGCTAAAAATCAAAAATAGAGAATAACCTTTTTATCTTGAGGAATATTAAGCTGATTTCTTGCCTCTTGCTTTGTAATGGACAAACTTAGGTCTTCCACACCGTGAGGAATGACTACAACTTGTTTATCTCAAAATCCATACTTTTTAAGTACTTTTTTAAAATAATCCTCATGAACAACTGCAGTATCAATAAACCAGGAACTTACTTTGTAAAAAAACCAAAAGGAAAATTTTAAGAAAAGAGGTGGAAATAGCGAGGGAAGTGCATTGATCTTCCCATATTCTTTATCAATTATCTCGATATCAACAACTCCATGATAGGTAACAATTAATTTATATTTTCTAAGAAACAAAAGAAACATTAAAAAAAGAGGAATTGTAACTGCAGAACCAAACATATTAAATTCATGCTGAATATGAATTGTCTTTATTTGTGGATATTTTTTGAGTGTCGTCAGAATCTGCTTTATCCAAGAAAACATTCCTCTCCTCTCCCAACAACGATCAATAATCATTTCATCCTCTTCATAGACTTCCTTTGGATTTTTTTCAGAATATTCAGTCAATACAACAATCTTTTTTCTTATTTCCCTATCCATATAAGTCAAGAGATTTTTTGTATATGATCATACCCCACTTGCTCAACTTCCGTGCAAAGTTGCTTTGGGAGAATAGATTGATATAATCGCAAACTCCTTCTCACTCATTTTATAAAATTTATCTATCTAAATTCAATTTATCTTTGATAATATAGAGTGGTCTATCAATAACTTCATCATGAATTCTCTCTACATACAGTGCTAATAGCCCCATACCTATCATCATAATCCCAATCAAAAAGATATTGATTGCTACCGCAATAATTACATTACCAAAGAATAAAAATCTATATACAAACCTGTCTATAAACATTATGATCAAGAGCAAGAAACTTCAAAGCGTAACCAACACTCCCAAATATCCAATTAACCTCAATGGAAAACTTGAGTAACTTGTAATAGTATTCATAGCCAAAGCAAATAATTTTTGATAGCTATAGCTTACCTCTCTTCACTCTGGATTTGGCAAAGCATCAAAGACCAACACCTTTCTTTTAAATCCAATCATATCTATGATTCCACGATAGAGCCTCTTTTTTTCATCAAACTGTTTAAATACCTCTGCCACACTACGATCTATCAGCCTATAATCCGTAGTTCCAGACTCAAGTTTCATGTCAGCGATTTTATTAAAAATTTTATAAAACCACTTTGATGTCCACTTTTTGATCCACGAAGCTCATTGAATAGCAGGCCTTTTATTATAAACTACTTGATATCACTCTTCTCGTGCTTGCAAAAAGTTTGGAATCTGATCCACAGGATGTTGTCCATCCACATCTAGAGTGATGATTGCATCACCTCTTGCCTGTTCTACTCCAGCAGTTAGAGCAATCTCCTTTCCAAAGTTTCTACTAAAATTAATTCCCTTAACCTCTTGATCTACTTGAGCCAATCTCCAAATCTCTGCCCAAGTAGTATCTGGACTCCCATCATTGACAAAAATAATTTCAAAATCATAATTTCACCTCAACGGCAGCAGCACTTTCTGCAGACTCTCATACATCGGATAAATACTTTTTGCCTCTCTGTAGGCAGGCATAACCAAGGAAATCAGCCTTTTATCTTTCATCTTGTTCTTCTGATTCAAGTAAAAGCATTTTAATTTTTGTAAAACACCATTCTAAGCCAGGGATAATTTTAGTTAGAAAAAACTTCCCCTTCCAAGTCAATAGCGCTCAAAGCATCGCCCCAGCCAAGAAATAACCCCATCTATCATCCCAAATATTTACTATCCCCTGACTCACGATAAACATAGCCACCAACAAAACGAGAATCTCTCCATAACGATACAAGACAGCTCCCGCCTTGGACAAAAAATCTCTATCTTCTTCTGCCAAGACTCATCGTACCAACACTCCAAGTTCTACCATTGCCAGAAAAAATACCGGCACAATACTTACAAATATCTCTCAAAACCACCCTCACAAAAGTAAAAGTAGATATACTCCCAGTCCTAGATACTTACCCCAATGAGACAAAAAATCCTGAATCTGGAATGGGATCAGATTTTTGATCTTGTTTTTTATTGGAGAAAAGTCTAACTCAAGATAACGAGCCCCCCTCCCATCTATAATCTCCCAAAATACTCCAATCACCAGAAAATAATATAAAAATACAGAAAATTGCTCTGCTAATGCTTGATCTTCAAAAATCAATGCTCCAAGAGTTCCAACAAGCATCACCAAAGCTGCCATAAATGACAAACGCCCATTCAATCATAAAAACACTCAAAATACAGCAAAGATTAAGAAGATAACCTCTCCATCTACCTTCTCCCTCCAAAAAAATGGCAGCAATACCAATAATGCCAGCGTACACTTAGTCACAAGATGCTTCCCCTGGTTGACATTCAAAAACACATCTCAAAGCGTTAGAAATTTCTTTGCTCATCTTATGAGAAGAAGCACCAAAAGTCCCCATATCCATGGAGATAGAGCTTGGTCATTCATCCAATACAACCCAAATGCCGACAATACGACAAAAACAGAAAGTACGCCTCGATACTTTCTTTCACATGAGGAGATCTTGTTTTGACATTTTTGGACAAACTCCCACATCTTGCATTTCTCCATCAAATAAAACAGCCTTACTATATCAATTTTCAGCACAAAGACAAGTCAAAAATAGCTGTTTTCATCGTTTTTGAGGGTATTTTATTCTTTTTGCTTGACTGAATAAAGCTTTTTGCTAGTATGACCTCTACTTTTATCACAATTTTTCCTTCTATGAGCAAATCGAGACTTCGGATTTTTATCTGCGTTATTTTTGTCCAACAAGTTGGACTCTTTTTACTCTATGCCCAAGAACACGAATCTCCTCTCACAAACATCTGAATTCCCACAAACCATGAAGAGCAACCCACATCTCTAAATATTTGAGAAAATGAAAATAAAAACCTGATCATTTCTGAGGTATATTTTGACGGAAGTGATGAATTTATTGAGATATCCAATATCTCAGACCTTGACTATAATTGAACCATCACCATAACACAAGATACCAATAAAAAACAATCTTTAAGCCTACAAATTCCTGCCCATCAAAGCACTGTCCTTGCATACAAAAACTCTCGCTTCCCATGAGATTATATTCTAAGTTTTGGACTGACAGACAATTCAGCTATCAATCTAAAACTCTCTGATACAAATGGAATCCTTGATACTTTTGATGTAGAACAAGCTCTTGTAAAAAAACGAGACAATAAAAAAACCTCATTTGAAAAGATCTATAAAAATCAGAGTCGAAAGATCGTCCCCACAACCTTAGAAAGAAGTCAGAATTCTCCAGAAGGCTTTATTGCCAATCCATGATACTTCAACAAAGAGACCGATAGTGTTGAAGAAACCACAGAGTCTAACAAGGATAACAACCAAGGTACTACCTCTGATAAAAATTCAAATACCTCTCAAACATCACAAGTCTGACCAACTACCTCTCCTCATCTCATCATAACAGAAGCTTTCTTCAATAAAGATAACAATCGAATTGAAATTAGTAACATTAGTAATATCCCATTTGAGGGGGAAATAAGTATAGACTGATTTGTAAACGAGAAAAAAATTTCTACTCAGATTTCTATCCCCGCAAACAGTACCATTATCCTTGCCAAAAATAATAAGTTTTTTGATGAATCTCTTATTTCTGCAAACCAAATTAAGATATTAAAAAACCTTCCCACTATCGACTGGAAAAAAGACCTAAACCTTACCTTGTCATATGGAAGCCAGAGTGATGAGCTAAAGGTACACCTTGACCGAGTTAAAAAAATCAAATGACTAGATCAGTCTTTTGAAAAGCTCTTGATCAATGAGATACGAATCACTACAAGGAATATGGAGAGAAGAGCAAATATTAGAGGCAAAATTATGGCAAATCCTTGAATATATTTCACTCAATGAGAAAACCTCAAAGATATTTCTCAACCAAAAAATCAGAATACTCAAAATCCCTCAGAAGAGGAATCTCCACTTTGTCAGCAGATTAACGACCAGTACCTTATCAATATCAAAGAAGTCTTTGCTGGAAATGAATCTTATCCTGCCTTCGTAGAGCTCTATTTTCTAGACGATCCAAAGGATATCTCTCAGCTCAAACTTTCTTGACCAATATTTGATCACGAAGTCATCTTTTACAAAGATGAAGACTTCTGGGAAAAGTGAAAAACAATTCTACTTAGCGCTAATACTCAGCGATCTGAAAAAGGGATAGACAATATTATTTCAAGTAATTTTTCTATAAATTCCCAGTCTTGAGTTATCGTTTTAGAATGAAATAATGGACAAGATCGACAAGTTTTGGACATCATAAATGTCAAAGATCTACAAACAGGAAAATCGAGCTATTCTAATGGAAATAAATCTGAAGGATGTATTAAAAACTTTAATCAAAACTGAGACTTTTCTCCATGATTTGACAGAAAATTTTTACAATATTTCAAGATAGAGACAGCACCTAGAGTAGAATACATCTATGTCAATAAATGAGGTGGTTGAGGAGGATATAGTTGTCCAACTAAAGCTGATCTTTGTCCATCCTCTGAAAGTCCAACCAAAGCTGAAAAAAAGGATGAAAACCCTGAAACAAAAGCTCAACAATCACAAAAGAACGATAGCCCTATACAAGATACCGAGGATATTTGAGAGAATAACCAGCACCTTGAAGAGAAACAGCTCTCCCAACAAAAAGAACATGAAGACTATCAGGTTAAGATTGAAGATATCATCTATGATCCTCCTGGTTCAGATACCAATAAAGAAAGTATTACTCTTCTTTTAACCAAAGGAGAAGGACTCGATCTCAAAAAGACAACATTGGTTATTGATGGTAAAAATAAAAAGATTAATGGAATCTTAAAATACTGAGAAAGCAAAACTCTTGTAGGAAATTTCGGATTTCCGAATATCAAAAAAGATAAAT
Source organism: candidate division SR1 bacterium (assembly GCA_013333295.2). GTDB lineage: Bacteria > Patescibacteriota > Gracilibacteria > Absconditabacterales > Absconditicoccaceae > HOT-345. Next base: position 5,033 of record JABCPD020000009.1, read on the forward strand.
CTAATATCGTTGTACAGCTCAAACTCTGAAATCAGATTTTGGATACTTTTATCTATTCAATAAGAGATAAATCAGCTTCAGAAAAAGAGAAAAAACAAGAGAACAAGAAAGAGGGTATTAAAGTATTTTCAGTACTTGATGGAGATACCTTTAGATACAAAGATAGCAATTGAAAACTACAATCAGTAAGACTTATTTGAGTAGATAGTCCAGAAAGCAATACTGCAAGATATAGAAAAACTGAATGTTATGGAAAAGAGGCAAAACAAGCGCTAACAAACCTTATCAAGGGAAAAACAATTAAATTAGAATTTGATCCAAATCAACACCAACATGACAGCTATGGAAGACAACTTGCTTATGTTTGGCTTGATGATCTCCTAATCAATCAACATCTCATCTCTGAAGGTTTTGCTAAAGAATATACCTTTAAAACTGCTTATAGCAAACAGGCTGATTTCCAATCTGCTCAGGCACAAGCAAAAGCTAAAAAAGTCTGACTCCGAAGTCCTCTTAACTGTCCAAATAATCTTGAAAATGAAGAATCTGCAGAAGAAAATAGCAAAAATCTTGTCATCAAGGTCACTCATATAGATTATGATCCCAAAGGCGCAGACAAAAATAATGAAAGTATTTCCCTTTCTATATTCAATAAAAACAAAGATATTTCGAGTATAGATTTTAGCAAACAATGGGGAATTTTAGTCTTTGATCGGACAGAAAACTATCAATCGTTAGACCTAGAAGAATTAGAAAATAGCAAAGGAAAGTTTATAGATTTAAGCCATTTTGGACAACAAACAATTACCAATCCTCTTGTCCTAAGAGGAAACTTTAGTCTTCCAAACACAAAATCAAGCTGCGTTGCTCTTTTCCAAAAAGACCATCTCTATGATATAGCATGTTACCAAACCAAAGAAAAACAAGCAGAAAACACAATATCTTACTCGACTTGAAGTATTAAAATTACCGCAATATTACCAAATCCCAAAGGGAAAGACCAAGGAAAAGAGTTTATAGAACTTCAATCTTATATCCAAGAAGATGTTGATCTAAGCAGTTGATTCTCTCTCCTTATTAATGGGAAAACAAAGAAAAAAATCACAGGAACTCTCCTCGCATGAGAAAAAAAGAGAATCACAGGAAACTTCTCCTTCTCAAATGACCATAGCTGTGTAAGTATTGTTCATCAGAGTCAGATTTTGGATACCTTTTGTTATGAAAAAGAAAAAGAAGGAAGTATAATTACAAAAGACAAAACTATTCTATCACAGCAGTCAACAGAAGATCTTGCAATTCTCAAAAAAATAAAATTTGCCCAAAAAAATAAACAGCGGTGTATTGTCTATGAAAATACAATACTAAAATGTCGCAATATCCCTAGGTCTAAAACAGATCCTCTACTTAAAGCAGAAAATACTATGTATCGTAAAGCCTTTAAACTCTTTAATCAAATGATTAAGGAGAAATATAGTCCACTCTATTATCAAAGTGATTTAATGCCACTCTTTAATCTTATCAAAGAGGGAAAAGAAGACTTTAAGAAAAAGAAGACAACAACACAGATTTATGGAGACCTATATAATCGATCAGATTTCGATAAAATATACCAAGCTAAATATGAGCAACAAATCTGGAAACAAGGAATCTATTTTTTCAAAGAACTCTTTAGCTTATAGACAAAAAACAA
>JABCPD020000010.1 GCA_013333295.2 candidate division SR1 bacterium
AATAATCATTTGGATGAGATGAAGAAAAAGGGAGTCCAGCTTGTAATTACTGTAGATAATGGGATTACCTCTGTCAACGAAGCTCAGTATGCTAAAGAGATTGGAATAGATTTGGTGATTACTGATCATCATCATGCCTTGGATAGAGTGCCTGAGGCTGTCGCTGTGATTAATCCACAAGTTTCTCCAAAGTATGATTTTAAGGGACTTGCGGGTGTTGGAGTGGCTTTTAAGCTCATTAATGCACTTTTGGCTAAATCTAAATTTACCAACGAAAAAAAGAATCAGATTTTTAATTACTTTTTGCCGATAGTGGCAATAGGGACTGTCGCAGATATTGTTCCCTTAGTCTGAGAAAATAGAGTAATCGTCAAAAGAGGTTTGGAAATTATTAATAAGAATCCTGAACTCATGCCAAAGTCGTTGATGGGATTTTTGTCAGCATTGAATCTTAAAGAGAATGTAGATACCTATCATATTGGATTTGTTATTGGACCAAGGATTAATGCTGGGGGAAGGATTGAAAGTCCTTATGATAGTTTGAGAATTTTGCTTTGTGAAACTGCAGATCAAATCCAATATATTGAAAAAATTGAAAATATTAATACTGAGAGAAGAAGACTTCAAGATAAAGCATTTAGGATAGCGGAAAAAAGAGTCGATCCAGATCAGGCTTTTTTGTATGTGTGTGATGAAGAGTTTCATGAGGGAATTGTTGGTATTGTATCGGGGAGAATTACTGAAAAGTACAATAAACCTTCTGCTGTGTTTAAAATTGATATAGAAAAAGGTCATGCTGTTGCTTCGCTTAGAGGGCCTGGGTATTTTAGTGTTATTGATATGATCTCTACTGCGGCACCGTATCTCCTTAGGTTTGGAGGACATAAGTGAGCTGGTGGATTGACTGTTGGATTAGATCATCTTGATCATGTAATTCAGATTTTTCAAGATTATTGTCAAAGAGAAATTACCTCTGATCAGCTTGAAAAAGTAACTCAAGTAGACACAGTTTTGCTTGATCATGAATGGAATGATGAAGAGCTTAGGGATATTGCATTGTTGGCGCCTTTTTGAGAGGGGAATCAGGAGCCTTTGTTTATGTTTGAGCATATCAAGGTAGCGAGAGTGGAGGCTATTTGAAAAAAATCAAATCATCTGAAGATTTATGGACAATTTTGAGAAAAGACCGTTGTAATTATGATGTGGGGAAAAGGTGAAGAAGTCTGACTTATTCCTCAGAAAATCTCTATTGTCGGGAAGGTTAAGCCTGACAGCTATAATGGAGGGTATTTTATAGATTGAGTTGATTGGATTAAAGAGGACTAAGTTCCTCTTTTTTATTAAAAAAAGACTCTCAAGGAGAGAGTCAGATTTTTAGTTTTGATTGTGTAGATCATGTTCGTGTTTGTTGCTCCAGAGAGACCATGCGATAGTTAGTGCAAGTATTCCAACAATTACTCCAAGTGAAAGTCCAACTGGTACATGAATTCGCGGCATAATGATCATTTTGATTCCGATGAAACTGAGGATAACTGCGAGTCCATAATTGAGCTTTGAAAAGATATTGAGTGAATTGGCAAGCAAGAAGTATAGCGATCTTAGCCCAAGAATAGCAAAAATATTGGAGGTATAGAGTACGAACGGACTGTCTGGTGCGATAGCAAAGATTGCAGGAATACTATCAATAGCAAATACAAGATCTGTGATTTCAATGATAATCAATGCAACCAAGAGAGGAGTAATCATTTTGATCCCGTTTTGTACGATGAAGAATTTATCACCGTGGATTTCTGGACTAACTTTGAAAAATTTATTGATAAGTTTGTATCCGAGTCCATCTGAAATTTTTTTGACTTCTTCTCTTTGAGGGAGTCCAGACTTGATTCCAGCGATGAGGAGGAATATTCAAAAGGCAATCATAATTGGATTGATCTCAAGTGGAGCACTAAGGAGTCCTCAGAGGTTTGTGGTAAAGTAGGTATGATTGATGATTTCTACTCCAGCAAAAATAAAGATTGCACGGAAGATGATTGCTCACAGTACCCCATAAAAGAGTACTTCGTGTTGATATCTCGAAGGAATCTTAAAAAAGCTAAAAACCAGAATAAAGACAAACAGGTTATCTACGGAGAGGGCTTTTTCAATCCAATAGGCTGCTTGAAACTGACTGAAGGCTTCAAAACCATATTCAAAATAGAAAACTCCTGAGAATACCATAGCTAATGCAATCCAGAAGAGAGTAAATCCTAGGGCTTCTTTATTGGATACGGTATGTGCTTTTTTATGAAAAACAAAGAGGTCTAGGATTAGCATAATGATAATTGTCCCTATAAATCCAAGGATAAGTTCTGGGTGCTGTTGCCAAATTTCTCAAAGAGTAAGTGTATGCATAAGCGTTTTAAAAAATAGGTAAAAGGTGGAGTTGAGTATAAAAAAATGCTTTATATTTTCAATCAAAAAGAACTTTTAGTCCCTTTTGTATAAAAAGTTGTAAAATCATTTGCATTTATTGTCAATTTCCATATAAAGTCCCTTGTTCATATTTTTATATTTATTATGGATTAGGAAAATGACAAAGAAAATGTTGGCTGTTGCTGCGTTGGCAGGTGTTGCTGTATTGGCTGGTTGCGGTACTAAAACAGAAGAAGTAGTAGTTACTGGTGATGTTAACACAGGAGTAGAAGTAGTTGAAACTATGACAGGTGCTGAAGAAGTATTGTCTGGAGAAGCTGTAGAAGTTTCTGGAACTACAGAAACTGCTGAAGTTGCTACTGGTGATTTTGTAGTAGAAGCTAGTGCTGAATAGTTATTAGTATTCTAAAGAGAATGATTACTTGCAGTTTCTTTGCAAGATAGAAAAGAGGAACTCTGAGTAGCTCTTCTTTTTTTTAATTTTTTGGTATTGATATGCTATTGAGAACTCTTTTGCAGGTAGAATATGGGGTAGCAAGAAGACAGATTATTTCCTTGATTGATCAGGGAGGTGTTTTTATCAATCAAAAAATAGTAGAAAATTATAAGGCAGAGCTCTCTTCAGGAGATCAGATTTCTATTCCTTCTTTGAAAATTTCTGTAGTTTATAAGGAGAAGCAGGGGGCGAATTTAGAATATCCTCCCTTATTGCTTTTCAATAAGCCGATGGGATATACTTGTTCTAAAGCTGATCCTCATAATCGTACTTTTTATGAACTTTTGCCTGAGGATTTTAGAAAAAAGTATTATTATATTGGGAGACTAGATAAAGAAAGTAGAGGATTGGTTTTGCTGGTTTCAGATCCACAGATGGTACATGATTTTGAGCATCCTAGTAAACAGATCACCAAAGAATATTTGGTACAGCTTAATCGTCCTTTTGATCGAAAACTTGAAAAACGCATTTTAGATGGAATTAGCCATGAATGAGAGGTTTTGAGAGTGGTTTCATTGTATCCCAAATGAGTTGGTAAGATTGGGATTGTTCTTAATGAGTGAAAAAAAAGACATATTAGAAGGATTTTTAAGGTTTTGGGTTATGAGGTGATCGATCTTCAAAGAATCAGAATTTGAAACTTTTTATTGGGAAATTTGTCAGAAGGAAAGCGAACTACTGTGGATAGTATAGAAAATTAGAAGCTCTTTAAGAAAAATCATTTTAGAGTCTTTCTTTTGAAAGTGTTGTAATTGTCTGTAAGGAGATGGAGGAAGTTTTGTCAGGATTTTTTCTTTCTCCTTTTTTATATCTTTTTGATGAAATGTAAAGGGGAATAGGAGCAAATGTGGTTTAAAAAATTGAGAAAAGAGAGGATTATGAGTACACTTGAAGTAATAATTTATATCCAAAAAATATGACTATGATGGTGTACATTCCAGACTCTCTTATTGATGAAATTGAAGAGCTTAAAGAACTAGGAAAGTTTGATGAGGCAATTCAAAAAGTAAATAAAATTTTGACTCGTGATCCGCATAATGAAGATGCGATCTTGCAAATTGCTGATATTCAATTTCGCAAAGGGGCGATCGACAAAGCAGACAAAGCAGTAGACTTTCTCAATGCACAAAAAAAGAATAATGATCCATTGGGATTGTATATCAAGGGGCTGTTGGAGATGGAAAAGAATAACTGGAAAACAGCTAGATCATATCTTGCGAAAGCTATGGAGATGACTAATGCGAATAATCATGAAATCTTGAGATGTTACGGGCTTTGTGAATATTGGTATGGGAACAGAGAAAAGGGTATGAGATATTTGAAAGATGCCTTTAATATGGATGAGCTTGATGCTGAGGTGATTTATAACTTGATTCAGGTTTCAATTTTGGAGCAGGATTATAAGTATGCACAGCAGATGATTGGTTATTTCAACAAGCATCAAAAAAAGCTTAAGTTTGTAGATAAGCAATTGCCTTTTTATGAAAATAAAATTACTTTATTTGAAAAGTTTATCAAAGCTACCCAGACTTTTCAGATTAGAAAATAGAGATCTATGAAGATTGTCTCAATGGAGAAAATAAGATCAAAAATCAGACTTTTACCTTTTTTGTACCAAATAACGAATGAAAGCAAATTTTTTTAAACTTGATGTTGTAAAAAAAGATACTGAAACTTTAGTAAGAACTTATAGAATTCCTCTTGTTCTTGTAAGTTTGTTGATGGGATTTTTGCTCTTTATTATGAATATTTTTTTAGGAATTTCTTTTCAGGGGCAAAATTTTAATGATCAGATGAAGAGTAAGCTTGGAGTCTATATTTATCTCAAAGATGGTAAAAGCCAGCAACAACAGGCAGTTCAGCTTAAGACAGAGCTAGAAAGTAAGGGGCTCAAAGTTAACTATACTTCTAAGGAAGATGCTCTCAAGTTTGTGGAGAGGAGAGTAGAGGATTTGACAAAGACTTTGAAAAAATATAACTTGGAAAACCCTATGCCTTCGACTTTGTATATCAACTATGCTGGAGCAGATCAGTTTGCAGAGATGAAACAAATTCTTGAGAAAAATAAGGATGCTATCATCAATATGAATGATCTCTCAGATAATGTTGTAAAGACTCAGGAAAAGAGAGTGCTGAATATTATTAACCTTTCAAATGTTTTGCAGTCGTTTGGATATTTGATTGTTGGTTTGATGGGGATTAGTGTTTTGGTATTTGCGGTATTTTTCTTGCAGGCGATGTTTGAACACTTTAAAAAGGATGTTCAGGCGAAAAAGCTCTTGGGAGCTACTACGAAACAGATTGCACAACCATTTCTTAGAGTGATATTTCTCTCCTTGGGAATGGCGTTTGTATTAGCAGTACTTCTTTTGATCGGTGCGAGTCTAGGAATTGAAACTTATCTTGCTTCGGTGTTTAACTTTAGTTTGGTGAATGCAATTGCTGATGTAGTATTTGAGATTTTGGCAGTTGGAGTAGTGGAAATTATCGTGATGATGCTCATTTTGATGGGAGTTTCCTATTGGCAAGTAATGAGATGGAATAAAAAGTTGAAATAAAAAAAGTCTGACTTTATCAGAGATTATCCTCTGGAGTCAGATTTTTCTTTTTTTGAAGGAGATTTTTTTTGAATTTTGATTGTTTTTGTGTTCTTTTCTTTTTTTATAGGTGTGGGTTTTGGAGTTTTCTGGGAGGTAGATTGATATTGGGCGATTTGAGAAAGGTTGAAGCAGAGCTCTGCGAGCAAGTAGAGATTGTGTCGAGAAATAAGTTTTTCTAGTGGAATTCAAGGTTTGAGCTTTGCAAAGTCAATCGAAAATGAGATGCCATATTCTGAGCTCCCTTTTCGTTCCTTGATATAGTTGATATAGGTAAAATCAAATTTGATCAATGCGGAACCTTTGAGATTATTTACTCTCTGAATTTTGGGTGAGAGGATGTAGTCTTTTTGGATATCATAGTCTTCAAGCTTGATAAGGAGATTCCCCGTAGTGGCATGATTGAGGACATTTCTCAGAAATCTGATCGTTTGTTCAAAGGGAAAATATTGGTCTTGAAGCTGATGTTTGAGGAAGTTACGAAAGGGGAGAGAAGTTTCGATAAGTTCTCTGATCGTAGAAAAGATGCCTTTGAATGCGCTGATTTCAGTCAGGTAGCCGTAAATATTCCTTTGGTCAGGATGCGAGTTGAGTGAAGAAAGTAGATTTTTGAGGAGAGATTCTTTGAGGAGAAAAGATGATTTTTCTCAGGTTTTGATTGGATAATCCATGGCAATTGTACTGAGATCATTTGAAAGAATCAATCCTTCCATAAATTTTCCTAGAGCAAGGAAATGGTAGTAGCCTTGGACGAGTTTTAGCATGGAGATTAAGGAATAGTAAAATCGATAGTAATCCTTTTGTTTTCTGGAGTGGTGTGCATTGTGGTTTGAAAGGTGACTGCCTGAGAAAAGTCAGATTTAAACTTTTTTGGATAAGAGAGTTCTCATCTAATTTCTCAGAGTGTTCGATGAGATGGGAAATGGATGGTTTCTTGGCTGAGCTGGCGATATCTTGGAGCAGTAGGATCTCCACTAAAATCCTGTAGTGCGAGAATATATTTTTCCCTATCGGTCATGGTGATGTGGTATTTTTTTTGGAGAGCGAGCATTGAGTCGGTATAGGTTTTGGGAACATCAAAAGTATAGTTGATAGCAAGCTGATACTTTCCACTTGGTAGGTCGGTGATTTTGAGTTTTCTGTCTTCGGTAGAAAGGATTACTTTTCCATTTGGATCCAGGATTTCGATCTGTTTTTTGAGGAAGGCGTCTGACTTGTTTCCTGCGATATTGGTTCCCCAAAAGTAGAGAAAATTCTGATTGTAGACGGTAGTTAGATCTCGCTGATCGAGGAAATGCCACATTTGAGGTGTGGTATTGGACAGATAGATATTGATATATCATTTGTGTAGCATGGTTTGAAAATCATTGAGTGTTGCACTTGCGAGTTTGAGTGCATTGGCTCTGAGGTATTTTTGGAGATCTGCGATGTAGAGTTCTTTTTTGTTGCTACGATTCTCTCCTCTGATAATATCGATATTTGCATTGATAAATTGCCACTCTCGTGCCTTGCTACGGAATGAAGGCAAGAGCTGACTTATGAGTTCAGAGTCTAGGAAAATTACTCCTTTGATATTTTTGGCAAAGAGCTGGTTTCGAGCTGTAGGATTGAAGAGTTTTTCTTTTCTCTGAGGATCAAATCCGATATTGAAGATTTTTTCATAGAGGAGTTTCAGATTTTTCCCATCTTTGTCGGTAAAACCAAACTTATTTCCTGCAATAAATCATACTTGTTTGGTCCCATAGGCATCGATATATCGATTTGGCAAGTCTAGACGAGCATTTGGAGCGATGTAGTCTGGGAGATAGGAGTCGATGATTTGCATTTGGGTAATGTGTCCACCGGAGAGGCTCACAAAGGCAAAAGATCCAAAGAATCCACCATTTGGGCGAGATTCGTTGCTATTTTGTAGTGGGATAAGGTAATTGAAAGACTGATCTTTTCCCAATAGTTTGAAAATTTCTTCTCTAAGAGGCCAAGCGTCTTCTAGCATGGTAAAAGCTTTTTCATAATTGGAAAAACCGACTCTTTTGAGATAAGATTTGTGATCTTTGGCATAAGTTCGGAGTTGGAGAATCTCAGCTTCCTTGGTCTTGAGGACATTTTCTCCTTTGAGATAAGACTGAATAACGGTGTCAAGCGTCTGAATTTGGCTGCTTAACTCCTGATCGACAAGAGAAAAATAGAAAGAAATCTGATTGAGGTCGTGGAAGATGTCAATTTTGTTGGGAGAAAAGAGCCAGCTCGTCAATCTATGATAAAATCCAAAAAATCCAAATCCAAGTATCAAAAAACTTATCGCTAAAATTTGCAAAGCTCGATGAGCACTTGCTTGTCTAGAGGTGAACGAGGTTTTTTGAAGTCAGATTTTTTTCATCTTTTGTAAAATTTACATTGAGAAATGACATAAACACTTTGAGTGTAGAGTTTTGAGATAGAAAATCAAGAAAAAACGCTAAGCGACTGCTATATTATTTAGCTCTCTTTCTATGTCTTCTATGCCTTTTGCGTTGGCAAGGTTTTCCTGTTTTTCTCTTTTTGCCGTTATGTTTGTACTAAAAGTGTGAGAAAATCAACCTTTTTGCTGGAGAGTGATTCCTTCGTTTGCAACTGATAAAAAATTCTCAAGATCAATGAAATCGAAAATATCATTTTTGGTAAGCGTCTGAGGATTAAACTCGTTTTTACTAAAGTCTTGTTTAAGAAAAATTTGTAAAAAACTGAACATGGTCTCGGTTCGGTTTGCGATGGTCGAGGTGTTCTGAAGACTTTCATGAAGTTTGATAAATTGTTCTTTGATGATAGGATCGGCTATTTTCTCGAGCTCTTGGCGAGAAGAGATGAGGGAAGTCAGTTTTTTGAAGCTTTTTCTCAGAGAAATGAGCTGATCAGAGGTGGAGTTTTCTGAGACAAAATCTAGAATTTGAAAGAGTTTTTTGATTTGAGGATTGTTGTTGATGATTTTCTCGTCTTGAAGCTGGCTGGAGATGTGAGGTGGGAGAAAGTCAGCAGAAAATTCCTGAGAAGTCAGGTTTTTTTCGGTCTGCATACTGATGCGAGAACGGATGAGCGGATCGAAATTGAAGCTTCCTTCCAGAGTAGAGGAGATGAGTTGATTGAGATTTTGGTGATACTCCTGCATATTGGATGAGGTTTTGAGGAGTTCTTGCTGAGTTTCTGGGGTGATGGTTTCTTGGAGGAGGGTGATAAGGTCTTGTTGGCTAGGGAGCTGGATATTGAGGGCGGTCCTTGTGGTTTCTCCTATGCTAATACGGTTTTGATCCTTGTTAAAATTGAGGTGATCATCGCATTGGAGTTTCCCTGTATTGAGGTTGAAGTAAAAATTGATCGGCTTGTTGTCGATTTTTCCAGAGAATTTGAGTATTTTGTCCTCTCACTCGGTGAGAATGTCGGTACGATCTCAGAATTGTTTATTTTGTTGATTGAGGTTTTCTAGGCCAATGCTGTCTTGATCTAGGTAGTGATAGAGTGCGACAATGGGAGCCTGCATAGCTCAGGCTTTGAGCATATTGGTGCTGACTCAGGTCATTTGCTGTTTGATCGCTTGAAAACTCGAGAAAAAAGTTTCAAATATTTTTCTCTCTTCCGGAGTAAGTTGTTTGAGTCTTCATTCCTCGTCAAAAAAAGGTGAAATCTGACTTTTTAGTCTTTTTAGATTTTCATCACCAAATTTTTCTACAAAGGTGGAGACTTCTTTGAAGTTCTTGAGCCAAGAGAGGTCAAAGGAATTGTCAAGCGTTTTGAAGTCTGGACTCTCTCAAATGTGTTTTACTAGATCTGGATTGTCTTTGAAGAATTGTTTGTCTACGGAGAAGCTATTGGGCATCTGGTCGAGGTCACGGATTCCGAGAGACTGGTTGAGCTCTTTGAGTGAGTCAAGGAAGTCACGAGACTCTTGAGAGGTATCTCCAGCAGAGAAGAGGGAGTCTTTGGATGCGAGGAGCTTTGCGTAGTCGGTTTCTGAGAGTCCGCTAGATTTGAGTTTTGCTTTGGTCTCTGGAGAGAGTGACTGGACTTTTGCTGTGATTTGTGCTTGAGTAGGTTGGTACTCAGGTTTGAGGGAGGATTGGAGCTGTTTTGTTTTTTCAATAAGCTGTTTTTTGCTCTGCTCGTTTAGGTGTGTTATTTGTTTAGTTTCTGTGTTTCGCTTTTGATTATTTCATTCTTTTTGAATCTTTCAGAAATTGTTAGATAACGAGTTTGTTATTTGGTTTGGAGATTTTTTTCAGTTTAAAACTTTTGTTTTGTTTGTTTTATTGGTTTGATCTAGTATTGTTTTTTCAATTTTCTTTTTAATAAAATTGATAAGAATTTGTGCTAGCTTTGGATTATCTATATTCTCTTTTTTTAAATTTAAAAGAGCTGAAAAAATCCCTTTAAATTCAAGAGTTTTTGGAAGTTTAAGATATTTGAAAATTTGAATAGTGATTTCAGTTTTTGCTTCTGTAGAAAAATCAGGAAAGTATTTTTGAACCATGCTTTGAATTGCACGTTGTTGTTCTCTTTCTTTTTGTTGTTCTTTTCCTTGAATTTTTTCATTTCAAGTTATTTGTTTATTTTCTACAGAAGTCATTTGCTTTAGAATTTAGAAAATATTTTATTTATTGAGTTCTTTTTTCTTTTGATTATAGAGATTAATTGCTTTTTGAGCTTTAGGAGGTATCTCTAATTGAAGGCGCTCTCTGCTTCTGTTATAGGTATCAACAATCTTTTTCGCAATTTGTAATCCATCTTCATCTCGAAAATTTTCTTCAAACTTTAAAAGTTCTATTAAGTTATTTTCTGCCTCTTTGTGAGCCTTCATTGCGTTTTCATAGGTTTCCTTACTTATTCCGAATTTTTCTCGTGGTGTTTTTGCTGTTTTTTCTGCCTCTTTTTTGTCTTCAGCAAAGCTTGCATCAATATCTTCCATCATTTTTAAATCATTTTCATCAAATTCTACAGGTTCTGTTGTGTTTTTTTCAGTTTTTTTGACAGGGGTTTCTGTCGTCTTGACACTGTCTTTAGTTACTACTTCTGTTTTTATGCTACCTGCTTGCGTTGCATTATCTGCCTTTTTTTCTGATGGTCCGCAAGATGTGACTGCGGCCATGATAGCTGCTGCAGTAAAGAGGTTTTTAGTTTGTTTTTGGAGAGTTTCTTTGGTAGAGTTGATGGTGTTTTTGAAATTCATGGTTGTAGTTGATAAAAAATAAATATTAAAATTCTACATAAATTTTACAAAATGTCAAGTTTTAGTTGATAAGTTTTGTGATTTACCTTTGGCTGTCTGTTTTTTATGTCAAGCGTGTTTTTTTCGTTTAGTTTTTTGATGTGATTGATAATGATTTGTGCAAGTTTTGGATTGTTTGGGGTATTGTTTTTGATTTCTATGAGCTTTTGAAAAAGCTCCCTAGGTTTAATTGAGTCAGGGTTTTTGAGATACTCGTTGATTTGCTTGATAATATCATTTTGCTCTTTATCAGAAAGATGAGAGAAGAGATTTTTTGTTGCCTTTTGGACTGCGTTTTCTAATCTTTTCTCTCTATCTGTTTCAACATTTTTTCTTCAGCTGTTTATAGTACTTTCCTTGGTTTCTGCTGATCTTGTCATGTTGCTGGTTGGTTAAAAATATTATTTATTTGCATTTACTTCTGCCGCTTTCTGTTCGTAGAGTTTTTGGGTTTCTCTAGCAAGCTTTGACTCTGGTTCGTTTAATATCTTTATTACTTCCTTGTATTCAGTAATTGTCTCTTTAACTAGGCCAAGCCACTCTTTATCTCGAGGAGCATTAGCTGTCTTCAAAAATTTTTTGAAATACCCTTCTGCTATATTACGTGCTTCTTCTGCGGTATGATATGCTTCTGTTCGCTCAGCATACTCCTTTTTAGTTAGTTTTAGTTCTTTCAAAGTCTTTTCTAGCTCTTCTTTCAGTTCGGCCTGAATTTCGGCGTGAGCTTCATCAGCTTCTTCTAGTATTTCATCAAGTTCTGCTAATTCGTCATTTGGGGCTTCTGTGTTATCTTGAGGGATTACTGTTTTGGTGCTATCTTTAGCTACCTCAGTTTTTATCGGGTCTTGAGGTATTCTATTATCTGTATTTTTGTTTCATGGTCCGCAAGATGTGACTGCGGTCATGATAGCTACTGCAAAGAGGTTTTTACCTACATTTTTTCCTTTTTTGAGTGCTTCTTCTGCACTGTTTTTGAGATTTCCTAGATTCATGTGAAAATTAGTAAAAAGATAAATATTAAAATTTTATATAAAATAATATAAATGTCAAGTTTTAGTTGATGAGTTTTGCTTGCGAGAAGAAGGGCTTTTTTGTATAATAAAAAATAGAAAAGTCTGATCGATGAGAAAGGGCTTTCAAACTGAAGATTCAGGTTTTATATATTTTTTTTGATAATAATGGTGAGAAAATTGGTGTTGATTCGTCATGGAGAGAGTACTTGGAACCAGGAAAATAGGTTTACAGGGCGAACAGATGTAGATTTGACAGAAAAAGGGATTGCCGAGGCTCAGAAAGCTGCAAAACTTTTGAAAGAGGAAAATATCCAGGTAAAAAGAGCTTTTACTTCTTATCTCAAGAGAGCGGTAAAAACTTTGAATACGGTGCTTGATGGGATGGATTTGGATTGGATTCCTGTGGAAAAGTCTCGAAGACTCAATGAGAAGCATTATGGAGCACTTCAAGGGCTTAACAAAGCGGAAACGGTACAAAAATATGGAGAAGATCAGGTTTTGCTCTGGAGAAGAAGCTATGATGTGCAATCTCCAGCATTAGACGCATCTGATGAACGCGCTCCTCATAATGATCCTCGTTATGCCGGGGTGGATACTGAGCTTTTGCCGTTGACAGAATCCCTTGAAGACTGTGTAAATCGTGCTTTGCCATATTTGCAAGAGGCGATTTTGCCTGCTGTAGAAAGGGACGAGGTTGTTTTGGTTTCTGCTCATGGAAATAGTTTGAGAGGAATTATCAAAGTTCTTAAGGGAATGAGTAATGAAGAAATCATAAAACTCAATTTGCCAAATGGAATGCCATATGTTTTCGAATTTGATGATAATATGCAGGTTGTAAAGGATTATTTCCTTGGAGATCCTGAAGAAGTTAAGAAAATGATGGATGCTGTAGCAAATCAGGGAAAAAAATAGAATTTTTTTGATTATAGCAAATACCTCATCACTCGTGATACACAAATGATGAGGTATGGGTGCTGAGGATTGATTTAGCCGAAGATCGACTCCATGGCAGTAGAGTAGGTGCCCTCGATACAGAGGGCTCTTCCCCCTCCTAGATAGTAGAACTTCACCTTCTCTCTTGTGACTTTTACGAGAATGCCCTCTTGATAGTCGGGGTTTTCTTTAACTTCATCGTCAAGTGAGGAGGCCTCACTTTCATCCCAGTGCTCTGTGAGTTCAGTAAGGTCCATGCTTTCATCCTTGATGAAGCAGAATTCCCCTGGGTTTACTGTCTGCTTTATTGCCTCAGCAATAGAATTAAATTCTTGTACTTCCATTGTTTTGTATTTTTTATTCTACAACGGTACATCGTTGTCATGAACATTTCTATGTGAAATGTTATTTTTCTTATATGTAAAAAATACAAAAAGTCAAGTGATTTTGGTTTACATATTTTTGATGATTTTTTTAACGACTCCGATGACTTTTGTTTCGTCATAAGGAGAGATTTCTACTTTGTCAAAAAAGCGATTTATTGATTCAAGCATGAGGTTATTGTCTTGTTTGATGATTTTTTTGAGCTTTGGGAGTTGGTTGTGTACGACAAAAACGAAGTCTGACTCATCATAACTTGGTTGTTGGCGGATCAAAACAAGGTCTCCATCTTGGATTTTGGGCTCCATACTGTTTCCTTTTGCTCTGACAAAAAAGCAGTCTTCTATATCACTGGTCCCAATAAATGCTATCGTGACAGGAATTTTTTCCTGAGAATATTCATCGATAATTTCTTTTCCTTTGTTTCCACATTGTGCGAAACCATAGATTGGAAGCTGAATGATATCGTCGTTTCTTTTTCAGACTTCTTCTCTAATAAGACGATATCAGCGATCATCTTTGACAAAGTAGCCTTTGAGTACGAGTTGATTGAGCTTGTTTAAAACGGTCTGAGGGTGTGAAGCTCAGACTTCATTTGCAATTTCTCTCAAGGTTAGGCCTTCTTGGTCAAGGTTTTGCTTGAAGAAGGCGATCAGTCTTTTTTGGAGTTCATCAAGTTTGAAAGCTGTCATCTTGGTATGTATTCTCAAAAAGAAATAAAAATCTGATTAGAGGTTAATGATTTCTTTGACAATGTCAAACCTTTTTTGACAAAATCAATGTTTTTTTTGACAAATTTTTTATAGTAGATAAAAATTGATAAAATTCTCTTGATTTTTATTTTTTTTTTTGTAAAAGAGGGGGTGTTCTAAAAAAGTTTTATACTCTTATATCAAATACTAATGTCAAATGTAAACGCTCAAGCACTCAAAGACGCTTTTATGAATATTGAAAAGCAATTTGGAAAGGGTGCAATTATGAAAATGGGTGATAATGCCAATGTTTGATTGGTAAATACTGCTCATAGTGGTTCTTATGTTTTGGACTTGATTCTTGGTGGAGGATATCCAGAGGGGAGAGTTATTGAGATTTATGGGCCAGAATCTTCAGGTAAGACGACTATTGCACTTCATGCTATTGCCGAAATCCAAAAGAGAGGAGAGGTAGCTGCGTTTATTGATGCGGAACATGCTTTGGATCCTCATTATGCAAAGGTTTTGGGGGTAAATACGGATGAGCTTATCCTTTCTCAGCCTGATTATGGAGAGCAGGCTTTGCAAATTGCAGAAGAACTTGCCAAAACAGGTGCAGTGAAGCTTATTGTGATCGACTCTGTAGCAGCATTGGTTCCAAGAGCTGAAGTTGAAGGTGATATGGGAGATTCTTATATGGGACTTCAAGCGAGAATGATGTCTCAAGGACTTAGAAAACTTACCTCTGTACTTGCCAAGACCGGGACAATGTGTATTTTCATTAACCAAATTAGAATGAAAATCTGAATCATGTTTGGGAATCCAGAAACGACAACGGGTGGAAATGCTCTTAAGTTCTTCGCTTCTCAGAGAATTGAGATCAGAAAAGGTGATAAAATTATGGAAGATAAAGAACAAGTTGGATATTTTGCAAAAATTAAAATTGCAAAAAATAAGATCTTTGCTCCATTTAAGACAGCAGAACTCCCTATTAAATGGCAGATGGGATATGATAGAACGACAGATATTATTGAGGCGGCATTGGTATTAAAATTGATTAGCAAGGCTGGGGCGTTTTATACTGTAGGAAGTGAAAAAGTACAAGGAAAGGAAAAGCTTGCGAAGTATCTTGATTCAGAAGAAAAAATTCGTTCAAATTTGGAAAAAGAGATTCAGGCAAAAATCAAGGACATGAGAATGGGAAAAAAGGTACTTGATGATGAAGCGCTCAAGAGTATGGAGGCAATTATTGAAGATGAAATTTCTGAGGTTGAAGAGTAAGATTGTAGTAATGACCTTGTCTTTAATGATGAGGTCTTTTTTAGATGGAGAGTAGAAAAAATGATATTGGGGATTGATCCAGGAGTGAGAAAACTTGGCTATGCACTGATTGATAAGGATTTGAAGATTGTAGATTCTGGAATCCTCCTTCAACACCAAAAAGCTCCTACTAGATATGATCAGTTTGAGAGGATGAGTCAGATTTATGACTTTTTTCTCACAATGTTTGAGCAATATCCAATAGAGAAGGTGGCAATGGAGAAGCTTTTTTTTACTAAATTTAATCAAAATAATGCGGAGGTTGTCTTTGGAATAAGATGAGTTTTGCTGATGCTGGCAGTCAAGAGGTGAGTTGAAATCCAGGAATTTACTCCGATAGAGCTTAAAAAATTTATTACGGGGACAGGGAAGGCAGAAAAACTTCTCGTTCAAAAAACGATTATGAAGCTTTTTAGATTACAAGAGATGCCTGAATATAACGATGCGGCAGATGCTTTAGGTCTTGCTTATTTGGCAAATAGATTTTAGTTTTTGCTTTTTTTGAAAAAGGTTTTTGTGAAAATTTGCTTTTTTTGCTTTTTTGTCTATACTTGGGTGTGTTTTATTTGAGCAATGGTGCATATGAAAGCAGTCTTCCCAAAAAACATTCAGAAAGGTTTGCTTGCAGGTTTGACTTTGACAGTAGGTCCGATCAGTGTTTCTATTGTTCAGATTTTTATTTTGGCGCTCGGAGTCGCAGCTGCCTTTTTTGCTTTTAATCAATTTCAAAAGGTAAATAGGGTAATAGGTGGAGTCTCTGCAGTTTTTGTGTTTCTGATTTTTTTGATTATTGCGTTTTTTAAAATTTCAGAGATGAATTTGTTGGAGTTTATTGTAAAGTTTATTAAGTCGCATTTTATAGATACCGCTGAAAAATATCAAACGAACTACAATAAATCAAATCCACTTGAGATTAGATTTGCCAAGAATAAGGCACAAGAGTGAAAGGTGAAAATCGAATATAAAACGGGGATCTCACTTGAAAAAGTAGATCAGTTGGAAAAGTCAGGATTACTTTAAACTTTGAATTAACGAAAAAAATGCTGAGGAAGGGACTCGAACCCTCAAGCCAGATGGCATACGCACCTCAAGCGTACATGTATACCAATTCCATCACCTCAGCATTTCAGTGATTGAAATATAGTGATTTTCTTGCTGAATGCAAGGGGAAAATAACTTTCTTTGTTGTAGGTGAGAATTTGGAGAAAATCAGCTTTTAAAACCTTTTTTGTAAAAAAATGATTGAACAGATTATGCAAGATTATAAGATTGCGATGAAAGAGAGGCAGGAGAATAGGAAGCTTATCCTTAACTATCTGATCTCACAGATTAAGAATAAAAAGATTGATCTTCAAAGAGAGTTGACAGATGAAGAGGTTGTTAATTTGATTAGAAAGGAGGTGAAATCTTTACAGGAAGGAATGCTTTTCCTCCAAAAGGCTGGAAAAAGAGATGAGTTTAAAACTGAAGAAGAGAAAAGAAAAGTTCTTGAGTGATACCTTCCTCAATTGATGACAAAAGAGCAGACTAAAAATCTGATTCAACAGATTGTTGTTGAGCTTGGATTGATAGATCTTCAGAAACAAAAAGGAGTCTTAATGAAGGAGATTATGTCAAAATATAGGGGAAGCATCGATCCTGAATTGGTTAATCAAGTTTTATTAGAGTTGAAATAGTATTTTATTCTTTAAGTAAGAAAAGATGAAAGTAGTGAGAAATCTGATTTTTGGACTTTTTTCTATGTTGTTGATGGGGGCTGGACATTTTGCTTTTGCTACGGGGGCAGATGCAGGAGTAGCTACGACTAAGCCATTGAATGAATGTAAGTGAGTTAAGCTCAATACTAATCTTCCTTTTTTGTGAAATTGTATCGGAGTGAGTAGCGATGGAAGAGTAAATCAATTGAATGCCTTTCCTATTATGATCAAGGGGCTTATGAAGATTATTATTTCGATTGTCTTGGTGATGTCGTTTTTGATGATTGTAGCTGGTGGAGTAATGATGACGACTGCTGGTTATGAGTCTGGAAATTTTGCAAAATGAAAAGGGATGATTACTAGTGTTGCAAAAGCTTTAGCGATGCTTGGGGCTTCGTGAGTGATTTTGAAACTAATAAATCCAAATTTTTTTAACTAAATGTGTCTATATTAAGGCTTTTTAATAGTTAGTCATTATAAAATCTTGATCTTCATAATGAGAGAAATCTGTAAAATCAGATTTTCTTTTTTCAGGTAAAAAAGTTTGAGTTTCTCTTGATTTTCTCTTGGTTTTCCTTATCACAGAGGTGAGAAAATGTGTGGTTTTATTTTTTTGAGTAGGACAGTATGAAGGCTGAGGCTAATATCAGGGAATATAATGATCTAGACAAGAACTATCGTAGATCGCAAGTGCTTGCAAATGGTGTGCAAGTAGATTTTTTTGTTCAAATTGGGTCTGAGAAGTTTGTAGATTATCAAAAGGAACTTTTTGAGGAATTTTTGGCGAATTTTTTGAACCAAGCGGCTAATTCAGAGTTGACTGAAAATGAAATTGAGCTTTTGGCGGAGACAGAGCTTAAGAAGCTAAATGATAGCCTACTTTCTTTTGCAGAAAAACTTCATGATATGCCAGTTTTTGACATTAGAGGGTATTTTCAATTGTTTGTAGATGAGAAGATTAAGATTTGGCTTATCGGAAATTCAAGTTTGATGATTTTCCGTGAAAATAGATTGTATACAAGTTTGGAGAATCCTTTTGAAGAAAATGCAAAGATTGATACTTTTACAGATTTTATTGGTGGTGAAACTTTGCAAGGAGATGTTTATCTCTATGCGGGTATGAGACTGGCAGATGCTCTCGACCAAAATGATGTCGAAGAAATGCAAGCTTTGTTAGAAGAACAAAATGTTGCAGTATTGATCGATGCTTTGGATGCAGTCTTGTCCTCTAGAGTAGACAAGTCTGAAATCTGATTTCTTTCTACTTTCTCTCTTGGGGGAATTAGTCTAGAAGCCTTAAGGGTTAGACCAAAATGAAAGTTGACAAGTTTTGCTTCACAAATCGGAGCTAAATATATGGCAAAGCTTAGGGGCGCAGTAGATCTTGGCGCATTAAGAGGAAGAACTCAAGGATACTTAAAACTTACTAGTAATTATTATTTGATTGCGGGAGTGTTGGGATTGCTTGTTGTGGTGCTAGGATATGCTGTATTGAGTCAATTTTCAGTATCAAGTCAGGTCGCAACCTATACTACAGGAAGTGGAACAAAACAGACAATTACTCTTGCTCAACTTAAGCAAGATATTGAGGCATTTAAGCAGCTTAATGCTTCTAGTGATGAGAAGTCTCTGCAATATCAGGAGATTTTAGCTAAATTTCAGCAGATTCAGTCTCAAGGAATTTGGCAAGAAGATATTAAAAATCTTAAAAAGGTGCTTGAAGATAGTTATGAACAGGGATATAATATAGCAAGTATTACGAGTTTTTCACAATTTGACAATGCTAGCTTGGGAAAAAAATCTGAAGTTTTGACTTTGTCTGCAGATGAACTTGCAAAGATTGGAACTCCTTTGAGTCTTGCTGTAGGTGCTCAGTCAAATGTAGCTGGTTCAAAGTGAGCTTTGATGGGAATCGTTAATGATTCGACTAGAGGAACCTTGGTCGCTTATGATGGCTCTAGTGATGTTAAAGAATGTACTTTGAGCATTAGTAAAAAGGGGCTTGTTTGTTATGGAACTTGAGGAAATCTATTTTATGTATCTAAGACTGGGGTAGAGTCTATGGAGAGCTCTGATGGATCCTGGGCAACTGCAAATTTATGAGGAGTATTGACCTACAATAAGAATCTTTACCTTTTCCAAAAGAATCCAAATAACTTTGCTTCTGTAATATTGACGAGATATACTAATCTTGCCGGATCTGAGGCTCAATACAAATGAGGTCAGAATTATTCTCTTTTGGCTGGTAGCGGAGTTAATTTACCATCACTTAATGGTTTTGTGGTAGATCAAACTTTCTTGGCATGGGGTGGAGGAAAGCTTTATCAGTTCTGGAGACCAGAAGGTCAAATTACAAAGCTTGATCATCGTGAAATTCCTATGATTGGAGGG
Organism: candidate division SR1 bacterium; assembly: GCA_013333295.2. Classification (GTDB taxonomy): domain Bacteria; phylum Patescibacteriota; class Gracilibacteria; order Absconditabacterales; family Absconditicoccaceae; genus HOT-345. The sequence continues at coordinate 19,166 of JABCPD020000010.1, forward strand.
GATAAGGTTGTGGCAAAATACTCAGATAATGTAAAGGTATTGGCATCAGAGACTTCTCCTTATGTTGTGCTTTTTGATAGAGATAATCAAACTATGACTGTCTATGAATCCTCTCCAATCAAGACGAATGCTAATCATAAGACAAGTTTCAAGCTTTATTATTTGCTTAGATTTAAGTTTGATTTGAGTAAGAGCTCAGATCGTATCGTAGATATGACTATCCCTACTAGTACGGCAGACAAACCTGAACTTCATGTTTTGACGACAAAGGGGCTTTACAAGATCAATCTTTACGAATCAATTGATGCGGTAAAATCTCATCAGACAGTAACTACTCAGTAAATAGGGAAAAAAGAAGAAAAAATCAGATTTTTGATTTTGTTTTATCTCTTTTGACTTAAGGTATGAGAAGGGCTCTTGTAGTACTTAGTATTATGTTATGTGCGTTTGGAGTAGTGATCGGAGTAATGCTGAAAACCAATCCTGCAGTTCAGACTCACTATGCTAGATATGCCAAACTCCTTACTCAGAGGTTTAATCAGTCTTGTTCTGCTAGCTGAGTTGATCGATCGAGTATGACAGGTTGGGATTCAGTTTTGAGATCGGTTGATGTGAATAATCTTAGTGATGAGATGGCTGATGCGTTGGTGTATGGATTCTTCCCTACTTGTGAGAGTTCTTATCAATCGTATCCTGAAATTTTGATCTCAGATCATGTTAAAAATTGTACCCAGAAAAAAAAACAGGGAAAAATGTTTAATTGATTAGGTGGTGCTTGCTTTCCCTCCTATATGTATGATAGAAACCTTAAACAACTTCTTAAAATAGATTCTTGTGGATTTGCCTCAAAGGAGATTATTTCCTGAGCGACAGCTGGTCAAAGGCCGACTTATCTTTGTAAAACAATTGAAGAAGGATGGCTGGAGTGAGGAATGGCTTTGGAGAAATATGATGTTGAAGATTTTTATTCTGGAGGATTGATCGCTGCAGAAAGGGCTTTATCCAGTGGTTTTTTGTCTGTTTTAGATCCAACTTATGATGAAGTTCAGTTGATTAAGATATCTGGAGATCCGGATACTGAAATTATCTATGGAAATAAAGCTTGGAGTGATGTAAATGGTAACTATTTTGTAGCAGGTAGGAGGTATTTTACAGGAAGATTCTTTTATGTCATCAATGACAAACTTTATGATCCCTCTATCTTTGGAAGTCAAGGATTTGATTTGGAGAAGTTTGATAAAGGTCAGAAAATTAATTCTGAATGGTTCTTTGGTGGCTTTCGTGGGAAAATACCTTTGGTAAAAAGAGTCCTTAATTTTGAAAAAAAATATAAAAATCTCACTTGAGATTTTGCTTCTCAAGAGGATATCGACAAAAGTTTTCAAGCTGATTATATTTTGGAAACTTGCGAACTTGATAGCTAATATACTAGATTTTAATTTAATTGATATTATTTGATGAAACCGTTAACTTCTCAGGAAATTAGACAAAAACGAGAGCACTTTTGGACTTCTAAGGCTCATGCACATTTGCCTGAGGCTTCACTTATTGCAGATAAGGAGTCTACTGCGCTTTTTAATGTTGCAGGAATGCAGCCGTTAATTCCCTATCTTGCAGGGAAACCTCATCCGCTTGGAAAGCAGCTTTTCAATATCCAAAAGTGTGTAAGAACGGTAGATATTGATGAAGTGGGGGATAACTCTCATCTGACATTTTTTGAAATGATGGGAAACTGGAGTCTTGGAGCTTATTTCAAGAAGGAAGCGGTTCAATGGAGTTATGAATTTTTGGTAGAGCATTTAGGGTTTGATCCTAGAAAGCTTGCAGTAACGGTTTTTGAGGGAAATGAAGATGCTCCGAGAGATGAATTTACCGCACAGGCATGGAGAGATGCAGGAATCCCTGAGGAGAGAATCTCTTTTCTTGACGCGGATAATAATTGGTGGAGTCCAGGTCCTGTTGGGCCTTGTGGGTCAGACACTGAAATTTTTTATCGAGTGGGGGAGTCAGAATTCCCACCTGTTTGATCAAATGTAAAAACAGATGAGGATAATTGGCTTGAAATCTGGAATAATGTGTTTATGGAATTTTATAGAGATGAAAAGGGAAATCTCACCAAGCTTGCACAACATAATGTTGATACGGGAATGGGGCTTGAGAGAATGTGTAAGGTAATGCAAGATAAGCTTAGTGTCTATGAAACGGATCTTTTTACACCGATGCTTAATTTGCTTGCTGAGACTACAGGATTGAGCTATGCAGAGCATCAGAGAAGGTTTAGAATTGTGGCTGATCATATTAGAACTGCGTTTATGCTGATCAATGATGGTTTGACTCCTTCAAATGTAGGTGCTGGCTATGTTTTGAGAATGATTATTAGAAGGGCTTATTATAACCTTTATTTGTTGAAGAAGATTGATAGAGGAGAACTTGAGCGTTTTATTACAGATGCATTTAAGGCTTTTGAGGGACTAAGAGATTTTGATCAGCAGAGAATTAGTAAGGTTTTGCTTGCTGAGATTAGCCAGTTTGAAAAGACTATTGCAAATGGAGCAAAAATTCTGACTGAATCAATTGATAAACTTTATACAGAAGGGAAGAAAGTTTTGGAAGGAAGTCAGATTTTTATGCTTTATGATACTTATGGATTTCCATTGGAAATTACTAAAGAGATCGCTCAGGAAAAGGGAATTGAACTTGATTTGCCAGGATATGAAAAGGCACTAGCTCAGGCAAAGGAAAAATCTCGCCAAGGAAGTAAGGAAATGTTTAGTAAGACAACGGATTGGTCAAAGTATCTTGAAGGGGTATCTGCGACTGAATTTGTTGGTTATGATCGTTTGGATCTTGAAAATCCTGTTTTGATCAAGGATATTACAACAGATGATTGAGTTAGATTTCTTGTCTTTGACAAGACGCCATTCTATCCTGAGATGGGTGGTCAAGTTTGAGACTCTGGAACTATTCAACTTGATAGTTGAGAAGTAGTACATATTGTTAATGTACAGAAAGTTGCAGGGGTGATCTTGCATTTTGTATGGTAGTTTAGATATCCAATAGGAGAATTTGTGTTTAAAAGAAAAGGTATTAGTGCTCTTAAATACTTTTGACTTTATTGGCTATAAATAGTAAGTTTTTATTTTGTAAATAGGTATATTATGAAGTATGTTGAAACAAAAAAATTCTTTCTTTATATTGCGATTGGAGGGGCTTTTTGTATCGGAATTTTGTCTTTATTGTCTATCCGATGAGATTTTGGAGGTGATATCATTTTCCAAGGATTTGCTACTTATCTAGTGACCCTATTGGCATTTTGAGCGATTACGCAGTTGCCTGCTCAATATGAAAAATTTTCTAAGGTTAATCCTGCTATTTTAAATGGTGCGATTTGGCTTTGAACTATTGGTATTTTGCTTATTGCCCTCCTTTCTTACTTGAGGATTTGGAATTTGATGCAAGCTGATGACTTGTATTGGAAAGTGTTTTCTACAATTCTTATTATTAACTTTGTATGTTTTGCTTCTGTTTTCTCTCTTGAAAAATGGGGAGATAATAATGAGGAAGATAAGACCCATTAAAAATAATAAAAGGGTGAGGAGTTTTCTTTGATTTAAGCTCTTCATTCTTTTTGTATTATCTTTATCTCTCTATAAAAAATGATTATTAAATCTCTTGAATTTGTAAAGTCTGCTTCTAAATTGGCAGAATGTCCTGCCCCTGATTTTGCTGAAATTGCTGTGATTGGGAGGTCTAATGTTGGGAAATCGACTTTGATCAATATGCTTATGCAAAAACCTATCGCAAAATCTAGTGATAAACCTGGTAAAACTCAGCTTATTAATTATTTTTTGGTGAATGAGAACCGGTATTTTGTCGATTTGCCAGGATATGGTTATGCAAAAGCAAGTTTGGAGTCTAGAAGAAAGTGGATTGATGAGACTTATGAATATTTTATTGATAGAAAGCCGTTGATTCTTGTGTTGATTGATGGGAATATTCCACCACAAAAGATTGATCTAGAATTCTTACAGGCATTGTCTGAAGAGAGCTTAGACTTTGTGATTGTGGTTACTAAGGCGGATAAGGCAAATCAAAAGACGCTTCATCAGAATATTAGACTTCTTAAGCAATCAGTACAAAAACAAATCTGATTTTTGCCTGAGATGGTTGTTTCTTCTTCAGTAAAAAAGATGGGAAGAGATCAGATCTTGAGTATTATTGAAGAAAGAGTAAATAAAAACTAAGATCAGATTTTAAATTTCTTTAGAAATTTATAACTGTATTTTTTGACCTTTATTTTTTTGAAAGATGGGATGGGGGTAAAATCTGATTTGGCACAGTTCTATAGTAAAAATGCTGCACACTACCATCAAACTAGGCAGAAGTTTTGGGTAGATTGAGACAAGATTATTGAGCAAATTAGATCTTTAAAGTTAGAGAAAATCAAAATTTTAGAGCTTGGATGTGGGAGCTGAAGATTTTTGGATTATCTAAAAAAGCACTATAAAGGTGATATTGATTATGTGGGGATAGATATTGCAGAGGGAATGTTAGACTTTGCAAGAAAAGAACATCCTGAGGCAAAATTTATCGCTGGAGATATGAGTCAGATTTTGACTAGTTTTGAGAGGGAGAGTTTTGATGTGATTGTTGCGTGTGCAAGTTTTCAACATCTCCCGCAAGTATTGGAGAGACAAAGGCTTATTGATATGTGTTATCGTTTGCTTAGGTATGAGGGACTTTTAATGATGACAAACTGGGCTTTTTCAAAGTGGTTTTTGAAGAAACATTGGAGAATTTTTGTAAAATCTGGATTTAAGTTTCTTATTTCTTTGGGAAAACAATCTTGGAGAGATGTTTTTGTTCCTCGGGTTGGAAAAGATAGCTTGGAATTGAGATATTATCATTTGTTTTCTTTAGAGGCGCTTAGGCTTTTGTTGACAAATGGAGGATTTAGAATTAAAAAACTTAGCTATGTAGATAGAAGGGGAGAGGAGGTATCTTCTTGGAAAAATTCGAATAATTCTCGATTTGTCGCAGTAAAAACAATTTTTAGATAATAGAAAAAAGCTGAACCAAGATCAAGGTCAGCTTTCTTTTTTTATTTTCCTCGACTATTTCCCAAGATTTGCTATTCCTTTCATAGCTTCGAGAACTTCAACTGGCACCATCCAGATTGTTGTATTTGACTGGTCAGAACTGATATCGTTGATAGATTGAAGAGTTCTGAGGTGGAGCGCTCCTGGAGCTTCTGCAAGCATAGTAGCAGCTCTTTTAAGATTTTCAGCACTTGCTAGTTCACCTTCAGAAGTAATGATTTTTGCTCTCTTTTCTCTTTCCGCTTCGGCTTGTTTTCCGATAGTTCTCTTGAGGTCGTCTGGAAGGTTAATATCTTTGAGTTCTACAGATAGCACATCTACTCCCCAAGCGTCAGATTTTTCGTCTACAATTGATTTAATCTTTTCTGCTGCTTCTTCCCTCTTGGCAAGGAGTTCATCAAGTTCAAATTGACCTACAATATTTCTCATCGTAGTAAGTGCGAATTGAGCCATAGCATAGTCAAGGTTTCTAACATTCAAAACCGATCTTTCTACTTGATCTTCTTTGATTCTGTAGTAAATTACTGCATTGATAGTACAAGAAATGTTATCCTTGGTCATTGCTTCCTGAGAAGGTACATCAACGGCCTTTTCTCTAATATCCACATTGATTGTTTTTTCCATCAATGGGACGATAATGTTTAGTCCTGGAGTTAGGTTTCTTGTAAATTTTCCAAATGTCAATACTACTTTTCTTTCGTACTGATTTACAACTCTTACAGTGAGCGCCACTACGATAGCGATCAAGAAGAGTACTCCGATGAATGCTTCCATATTGTTATATTTTTAAGAGAATAAAAAACTGAAGTTAGTTGGTGAGTGAGGTTTTGATAGCGATTGCGTTTTGTTGGATAGGATGTTTGGTGTTTTGTAAAAGAGATGATGGATCTGGATAGTCGTTTTGTTCTGTAAAAAGATCGATCTCTCTTTCTCATTCGGTAGGGGTTCCTTCTTTCTCTTCTAATGTTAGGGTATCAAGGAAAGAAAGAATAGATCCTAGCTGTTGAGCGTATTTTTGTTCTTCCTCTGGAGAGAGTGCGATTTTTGAGAGTTTGGCAAGATGTTTGATTTGCTCGATACTGAGATCCATTTTAAAATAATAGGAGGTAAATATATTTTGTATGATAGATTTTTCTCTGAGAAAAGCAAGGTTTTTGCCGAGAAATTTGCAAAAAAAATGAAAGTTAGTATACTTAAGATAGTTTTTAATTTATCGAGATATGATGAATACACGAAGAAAAAGTATCAGTTTTCTAGTTGAGAAGTTTAAGATAGATTTTTCTCAGATATGAAGCTATAAAGGCATCAAAATCTGATTCTTTGGACTTTTTGCACTATTATTGGTAGGATTGGGGAATAGCTCGTTTGCACTTCAAGTCCCTGGAGCAACTGATGCAATAAAGTATCAAATTCTCAATCAACAAGAAGATAATATTTTGGATACGATGAAGGATCAGAAGGATACCTGGAGAAAGGGAGCTCAAGATGCTATCAAATCTAGTGATGGAAATGATAATTATAAGATTGATAATTTGATCAATTCAGATACGGAAATTACTTCTCAGTGAGAGGCTCAGACTCGTCTTTTGCAGACGATTTGGAGAATGGTTAATTATGCATTGGGCTTGGTTGGTCTGATTTCATTTGTTCTTTTGATTGTTGCTGGTATTACTATGGTGACTAATGCTGGTGATGATAAGGCTCAGGAAGAGGGGAAGAAGACTCTTTTGAAAATTGCTAGAGCAATTGCAGGAATTGCTGTGAGCTGGCTTATTATCTCGTTTATTTTTTGGTTGATTGAACAGATCGTGGGAAAGTAGTTATAGACTAGAATCTTTGAAATAATAAAAACTAAGATAAAATCAGATTTCTTCAATTTTTATCTCTAAAGGATGAGTTATGATCAAGAAAATTATGATAATGGGGCTAGGAATCTTTGCTGTGAGCCTAAGTTTGGGAGGGCTCCAGGTTGAGGCCTCAAGGATTGATGAGTGAAAATTCTATTATGATCTGCCGAATATGTGAACAAGTACGACAGATAGTTTGAATGGAAGAGCTCCTGATACAGATATTGGAAAGCTCATTACTAATGATGCAGTCAAAAATGATGATGGACTACTTGCAAAACTGATGGTTGTATTTAAGCTTGATACCGACGAATATACGGGTCCACAAAAAGCTTTTTATTACCTTAAAAAGTTGATTAATTATGGGCTTAGCTTTGTAAGTTTGATCGCGTTTGGACTTTTGCTCTATGCTTTTTATATGATGTTGATTGGAGATTGAGAGAAGTGACGAACCCAAGTCAAGTCTACCCTCAAAGGTATTGTGATCGCATTGATTGCAATGAGTGTGAGTTGGTTAATCGTTTCTATGATCTTTTGGGCTTATGATCAGCAGAGAGATCAAACTCAACAAGTAGGGACCAGTCAAGTTTTCCAACCATAAGAAATGTTTTATCGTATATAGCTTTAGGGATTAGGATTTTGATTTTTGAATATTTCTCTTGGAGGGAAGGATTTATTATTTAGATAAGGATAATGCTCTTTGATAATTTGCAAAACAAACAAGTGCAAAAAGGGAAACAAGAACAGCAGTTTAATACTGAAACAATGCTTCCAATTTCTGAGATTAACGATGGTTTCTGTATCCTCAAGGATGGTGGGATTAGAGCTATTTTGAAGGCAGATGGAATCAACTTAGATTTGAAGAATTTTGATGAAATTCAGTCTATCCTGGAACAGTACAAGAGGTTTTTGAATTCTCTTGAGTTTCCATTGCAGTTTTTGGTGAGAAATACTTATTTGGATCTTAGGGAGTATTTACATTATGTGAGTAGTAATGTAGACCGTCTGACAACATGGGCACTCAAAGATCAAGGTCAGCATTATCTTTCTTTTTTGGATGATATTAATATGAAGCAGGGATTGATCTATGTGAAACAGTTTTATATTGTTGTTCCGTATTATGTTGGGGAAATGGATGCGGATCAGGTCAAAAAACCTTGGCGAAGTAAGTTTATGGATGCGTTGAATGCTAAAGATGATGTGGAATCTGTGGTATCTAGGTATAGAAATTTTGTAAAAGGACAAAAGATGATCAATACCAGAATTGCTCTTGTACAGGAAGGTTTGTGAAGTTTAGGAATTCAGACACAACAATTGAGTACTAAAGAAGTAATTTCTCTTTTGTTTTCAATGTATAATCCGCTTTTGGATTCTACGCAAAGCCAAGTAATTTTCTAGTTTTGAATTGAAGTTCCTGTGGCTGCTCCTGTTCAGATGATGGTAAGGATAAAGGGCTGTTGAGGAGGTGCTTTTCGAGCAAGAATCGAGAGATTATCTCGGTTTTTCTTTTTTTCTTTAACGACTTCGAGTTTGATGATATCAGATTTTGCTCTATTGGAGTTGAGTTGGTCTTGAGCGATTTTGAGAAAGTATCCTCTGGTGGAGGCAATATTGATAAAAAAGAGGTAGAATCAGAATCCTATCAGGGTAATTATTCCGAGTGTGGAAATTTTTACAATTTCTCGTAAGAAGACTTCTTGCCTGTATTTAATCAAGAAACCCTTATATCTTGTGTGGAAGTTTTTTGCTGAGTCAAAGACAAAGGTTTTGATTCTTGTTTTGGTTTGTTCGTTGAAGAAATGTTGCATAAGTTCGTAGATTAGAAGTTAAGATTTAGGCAATTTTTTCAATGATTCTGAGCTTTGCAGAACGGGCTGCTTTGTTTTTTAGGACTTCAGTATAATGAGGTACGATGACTTTTTTATTAACGAGTTTGAAAAGTCAGCTTTCATCTAGTTTTTTAAATGCTATTTTTGTGATTCTATCTTCAATACTATGGTAGGTGATAATCGCACACCTTCCCCCGATATTGAGTGTCTGAGGAAAGGCTTGCAAAAAGGTTTCAAGTTGTTCAAGTTCGTGATTGACCATAATTCTGATAACTTGGAAGATGATAGCTATTTTTTTTTGATTGAAATGATGAGAGAGGAGAAAGTCTTTGAGTTGGAAAGTAGTTTCAAAGGCTGACTTTCTTCTTTGTTCACAGATGAGCTTAGTAAGATATTCAGCGGTTTTGGGAGAGAAGTCTCCGTATTCTTGGAGTGAGTTTTCGAGAAGCTCAGGTTTGACGGTTTGTAGCCAATCTCTTGCAGTGATGGGATTTTTGCTTTGGTCAAATCTCATATCAAGAGGGGCATCAGTTTTGATTGAGAATCCACGACTTCCATCCTTGAAATGTTCGAGATTAACTCCTAAATCGAGGAGCTCAAAGTCAAAAAGTCAGTTTTCTTGTGCTATTTTGTCGATATTTGCGTAAGAGGAGTGGAGAATAGCGATATTATCTTTGAAATCTGAGGTTAGGGATTGGGCTTTTGCAATCATAGCAGTATCGACATCGGTTCCGATGATTTTCAAGTTCTCAATTGGTCTTTTTTTGCTTTCGGAAGTGAGAAAAAACTGAGCATGTCCGCCATGTCCAAAAGTCCCATCAAAAGAGCGGGTTCGATTAGCTGGCATATGATCGTAAATTTCTTGTGCAAGAACAGGGATGTGACGAAGCATTCGAGTTTTTATTTGAGTTAAATTGTTTTTGAGTATAAGAAAATCGGAGAGAAAAACAATTAGAACTGAGGGGGAAAAGTTAGTCTTTCTTGAACGACCTTTTTATTAACGAAAATCTTTGTTTAATAATTCTATCTAGCCAATTTCAACAAGAAATATCCCTATAACCATTTATTTCTGAATCCACAGTGCAATGCAAAGAAGGTATTGTTTCGGATAGTTCTGCATGATCTACATTTGTGTGATTCCGTTGGACGAAGTATAATCAATCTTGATGTCCGAGAGTATCTTCTTCTACTTGGTCTTTCATAGTTCATCCAAATCGCTCTGTATTGCGTCGTTCGTTATATTCTGTAGAATTTACGATGTGGACTGCAAAAATGTCATCCCAGTCTGGAAAGTCTGTTGAGAGAGGAGATATTATTAAATTTAATTCTCAGCTTCATATATCTGGAAGTTTCGCATAAAAGTTGATCATAGTTCCTCTAGCTCGTTCTTCTTGGGTTTCTTTGATTTTTAATCCTTTGGTTTCAGGTCAGAGATGAAGCTCAAATCCATATATTTCATTGCGATAAAGGAGATCATCTCCTGTCTGAGTAATAATATCAAATTGATTGTCTTTTGTGATGGTAATCGTAGGAATTTGATCTTGAATTGTTATTTTCTGAAAAAATGAATTTCTCTTTTGAAATAAAAAGCTAATATATCAACAGAAAATAAGTAAGAGGATGATTGCGATAATCCTTTTTGAATTCATTTTTACTTTATCTAAATAAATATTCCTTTTATAGTTGTTTATTTGCAAAAAACAAGATTAAAAGTCTGACTTGAAAATGGAGCTTAATTGTGTAATTTAGAATCAGATTTATTTATTTTTTTTGAGATTGATGCTTGGGAAGATTAAAGGGAAACTATTGTTTCAGTATTATCGTTTTTTGTGATGGTGCGCGAGGTGTTATTTGCAAAGGCATCAGATTTTTACGATTGGGATCAATGGAAGTGTAGGAAAGACCAGTTGTCGTATGATTATTTATCAAACCTTGAAAAAAGCTCTTCCTGAGCTTAATATCTATACCTCTCCCAAAAATTTCAATGGAGAACTAGGAATGTCGCTCTCAATTTTTCAAGTAGAGGAGTGGGTTCCTAGTGTGTGGAATATGATCAAGGCTGGAAGTCAGATTTTTTGTAAGGCTCTTTTCGGGAAAAAGGCTTATGATATGATTGTTTTGGAATATGGGATTGATAGACCAAAGGAGATGGAATTTCTGCTCAGTATCAATAAACCGAATATTGGGGTTTTTACAGCGATAGATGCGGTACACTCTGAGCAATTTGGTTCACCAGCGGATATTGCAGAGGAAGAAGTCAAGATGGTTAAAAATACGAGAGAGGCTGTTTTTCTCAATCGAGATGATGCTTATGCAAAGCAGGTTTGTGATCGTATTGGAGTAGATGTTTTGACTTATACAACTAGCTGAATGGCAGGAGTGGATTTGAGTTTTGAAAATGAAACCATAGAAGAAAAACAAGGAGAAAAATCAGAATTTTTGATTTCGTTTGATGCTCAGATCAAGGATAAGCACTATGCTGTCCAAACAAATCTCATTTGAAAGCCAAATTATGCATATTTGACATTGGGACTGGCAATTGCACAGATCTGTGTATGGAAATTTACAGGTGGGGAGCTTAATATGGAAGAGTTTTTAAGTGAGCCGCTTATTTATCAGTTGCAACCTGGAAGGTGTAGCATCTTTTCTGGAAAGGAATGAAGTTTGATTGTTGATTCGACTTACAATAGCTCTCCTCTTAGTATGAGAAAATTGATTGATACCACTTTGCAAATCCAGAAGTCTCTTAGAGAGAGGAGAAAGGTGATGCTTGTTTTGGGGGATATGAGAGAGCTTGGGGATTTGACTGAGCAGGAACATAGGCTGTTAGCAGGATATGTACATCAGAGTGCAGATCAGATTTGTCTAGTTGGAGAAAGTATGGATAAGTATCTTCTTGATGAACTTGAGAAAACTTGAGTAGAGAAGTCTACTGTTAAAACTGAAAAAATAGTCAAAAACTCTGAATGTGGATTGTGGACTTTCTCAAGAGGTCAGATGAGAAGTGGATTATTCTCTTTAAAGGAAGTCAGAATACCATTTTCCTTGAAGAAGCAGTGAAGCAAGTCTTGGCAAATAAAGAGGATGCTAAGTATCTGACAAGGCAAAGCGCGTGGTGGATGGAGAAGAAGTCTTATTTGTATAATTAAGAATAGTATTTATAAAGGGAAAAAACTGACTCAGATCTAGAGTCAGTCTTTTTATTTTGTTGATTTCTTTTTTTTACGTGAGAAGTGAAATCCTTTTGACTGGAACCATTCTCGGAAAACTGGAATCAGAGAGAGGAAAATAATTCCCAGAATAAGAAGTGTGAAATTTTTTTGAACCACTTCAAGTCCTCCGAAGAAGTATCCTGCATAGATGAAGAGCGTCGCTCGCAAGAAAGCTCCAATAATATTGAATGAAATGAAGTAAAGGTATTTCATTTTTCCAATCCCTGCTACAAATGGTGCAAAAGTCCTTACAATAGGGACAAATCTTGCATAGATGATCGCCTTCCCTCCGTGCTTATCAAAGAAGTGTTGGGCCTTATCAAGGTATTCTTGTTTGATAAATTTTTTTCCGAGTTTGGTTTGTGCGACTTTTGGACCAAGGAATTTTCCGATTTCGTAATTCATACTATCTCCTAGAACGGCTGCGATAAAGACAACTAACCAAATTAGGTGAACGCTGAGTTCGTTGGTAGGGTTGTGAGCAAGAGCACCAGAGGCAAATAGGAGTGAATCTCATGGCAGAAATGGCATTACTACCAGTCCTGTTTCTATAAATATGATCGCAAATAGGATAAGTAGTATTCGGATTCCATATTGATTAAACAGTTCAACCAGATGTTTATCAATATGAAGGACAAAGTCGATTCAGAATTTGAGAAGATTGATAAGGTGATGCATCAGTGACAGTATAAATAAAAAAGTAAAGTTAGATTTTTGATATCGTTTTTTCTAGTTGAGGGGTTATCTCAAGGCTCGCATGAAGATTGCTGTAGATTGTCCAATATTGAGGCTTTCTTTGATTCATTGCATAGGGATGAAAACTACTTGGTTTACAGCTTTGAGGGTTTCAGGGAGGACTCCTTCTACTTCATTCCCAAAAACTATTGCTATATCAGCTCTGTTATTTTCAGAAAAGCTTTGGAGATCAATTGCATCTGGAGTAATCTCTGCTGCAATGACTCAGATTTTTTGCTCTTTGGCATAGGCAATGGCATCATGCGTATAGTCAAATTGCTTCAATGCGACAGAGTCCTCAGCTCCGAGTGAGGTTTTTTTGACTTTAGGGTGATCGAGAGGGGAAGGGGTGTATCCGGTAATTCGCACCTCTCGTCCTAGAGCATCAGCGGTTCTGATAACGTTTCCTACATTGTAAGCCGAACGGATATTTTCGAGAATGATGATTTTTCTTGGCATAATAATTGTGGGTTAAAAGAGTTCTAAAGTCAGATTTTATGATGTTATTTTAATTTTAGAAGCTTGGTTTTTTGAGGAGAGGAAAGTGAGAAGAGATCTAAGTACTCTCTAAATGCTACGATAACTAAATCATTTGCTGTCGATAGCGTCTGAAAATGAGGTGTTTTGCTAAGTTTACTATAATTTCTACTAAAGAGATGTTGTGCTTTGCCTTGATCTGAGATATGGTAGGTGTGAAGAGATGGTTTGCTATTTGTTTCTGTAAAGAAGCTAAGTAGGCGCTTTTCGCTATTTCGTAAAAGTTGAGAACTTGGAGAGTGTGGAATTTGCATTTCATAACTTGTTCCAGAGAATGTGAGCGGAGTTAGGGTGAGGCTAATTCAGTTATCGCTTTTTTCAGTATGAAGCAGTGATGTTCCAAGTGATGATTGATATAGGAAGTCAGATTTCGGATCTTTTGAAATATTTGGCGTGCTAGTTTTTGCAGGGAGTGGGAGAAGTTTTGTTTGATCTTTATTTGCAAGGATAAGACTCTTTTCTCCAGTGATAACTTGAGAAAAGTCTTCTTGCGTTCTAATGAGAACTTGATTGTTTGCAAGCTTGCTAAATTTTGAATCAAAGTTGCTAATGCTAAATTGTTTGATATTCCCGCTATTTTGAGCTAGGAGTAGGTTTGGAGAATTAATGGTATTTGGTGAAAAACTCAAGAGATGCCCACTGAGTAGAGCATTTTCAGTTGGGTGTAATCTCGGTTCTAGGGTAAATCTCTGAAGTAGGGTAGTTTGCCCTCCACTGGCATAAGAAATGCAATTTTGGCATTCAAATGAAAGATTATTAAGATTTTTAGCAAAGAAAAGATAATCTTGTCAAAAGAAAATTTGAGAGATATTTCCGAGATAATAACTGATTTCTGGAGCCTTTTCTAGAGCATCAAGATCAAAGATAGTGATTGTGTTTAGTTTTGGAGAATGTCCTGTTAGGAGCTGATGTTGAATTTCTTTGCAGGAAGGAGCAATGTTTGTTCCAGATGTTGAAAGAAAGTTATTTGCGACAAGGAGGGTATGAAGCTCTTCAGTTTTTTGATGTTTTGCGAGTTTGGATAATTGATTTCTAGTAAGTCAAGTTTGAGAGAGGATAAGAAGTTTTTGATTCATTGTAGTAATTGTCTGAATCGGAGCGGAGAAAGTCAGACTTTTGATATTTTTAATTTTATCATTTTGAATTTGGTACCACAAAACTTGGTATCAAGACTGGTTTTCTGCAGAAAGAAGTAGTAAATCGTTTTCTAGGATGTGGTGCTGAATATGGTTTCGATTTTGAGGAACTTTAATACGAGCAATAAGTTTTGTGGCAGTTAGGTTTGGGGCGTTATTTTTGAGGATCAGTATATTATGGTCTTGATAAAGTGAAAGGTAGGTATTTGATCTATTGATACCGCTTGCAAAAAAAGAAGTAGAAAATTCTGAATCCTGTGAAAGGTCTTTGTTTTCTTTAAGAAATGTTTGTAAAGAATTGCTTAGATTGATACAGGACTGATAGTTTTCTCGGCTTTTTGTTTGATCAGCAGAAAAAACTCAGTTAAAGAGAATGAAACTAACAAAAAGAGTCAGATTTATGATTACTTTTTTTCTCATAATGAAAGAAGAGAATTAAATTCAGATTTTAGATTACAGTTTTAGGCTATTTTTTCAAGTATAAATCTTTCTCTTAGAAAAGAAAACTGTAGATTAATAATCACAGTTTTTTTCATCAAGAATAACTTCAACGAGTTCTCCTTTTTGATACTCTCCAGGAATGATACAGTGAATGTAATTTTCAGTTCGTCACTTGGATTTTCAGTTTTTGGTTTCTTCGATGAGGACTTGGAATTTGTGCCCATAATTTTGAGCTACTCGCTCATCGCGCACTTGATCTCCGATTTCGATCAGTTTTCTATTTCTTTCTTTTCTGATTTCATTGGGAACTTGATCTGGGAGGCGAGACGCTGGGATTGGGTCTGCTTTGTGATGATCCGAGAATGGGAAGGCATGGAGCTTGGTTATGCGATATTTTTGTACTCCTTGGCAAGTTTGTTCAAAATCTTCCTCTGTCTCTCCAGGGAAACCACAGATGATATCTGCTCAAATCGAAATTTGATCACGATCTGGACGGTCGAGATTTCTGATTTTTGTGAGTACTTCATCGAGTTTATCAGAAAGGTAACCCCTATTCATAAGTTTGAGTACTTTGTCAGAAAATGATTGAATCGAAAAATGAAAATGAGGAACAAATCTAGGGGTTTTGACAATCTCAAAAAACTCATCGGTGAGATATTGTGGATCAATACTCGAGATTCTGATCCTTGGAATGCTCGTTTGTTCTAGGATTGCTCTGAGGAGTTCAGGGAGGCGACTTTCATCTGCATTTCTTGTATTTTGAGATCATCGAGCAGCAAGGTTGATTCAGGTGATCACGATCTCCTGTCAGCCTTCTTTTTCTATTTCTTTGATTTCATCAATGATTTCAGCAAGAGGACGATTCCTATGAGGGCCTCTCTTGAAGATCGTAAGACAGAAAGAGCAGTGATTATCACATCAATTTTGGATGATAACATAGTTTTTGGTTCGAAGCTTTTGTCCTGGAGTTGTGAGACCATTGGTAAAAGAGGTCGCACTTTGTGCTGGATCTTCTGCAAGAAGAAGAATTTTGTCCTCATAAGGTGCAAGCTCTGGATAATTTTTGAAAAAAACGGCTCTATCTGTTGCTTCTCCCTTGGTAATTGATCCGCAGCCTGCAATATACACTCTTTTGTCTTGGTGGAGTTGGTCGAGGATTTCTTTGACTCGTTTGGATTTTGCACGGTCGGTTACTACGCAGGTTGCAACAAGAAAAATATCATCTTCGGCTTGTTGAGTAGCTTCTAGATGAGCAATTCGTTTATTAAGGTAGAATTTATTGACTTTACAACCGTAGACTTTATGTTCCATAAAAGACTGAAATCAGAATTAAATCTTCTTTCATCATAAGAAAAGGGTGAAATAAAAGCAAGGGATTTTTTACTCAATGTCAAAAGTGGAAAATCCAGTGAACATCACATCTCTTAACCGATTGCCACATTCTCGATCTTTGTCATAAGTGCAATGCTTTTTACTTCCCGGAATAAGTTATGTGGAGCTTTTCATCGTATCAAGCCACTTTACTTGATCAAAAGGAAAATCAATATGATATCTTTTTGCTTCGGCTTTGAGCATATTTTTGTTAAAATCTACATTGTGATCGATGACAAAATCTGCTCAAATGTATATGAGAAATCCAAAAAGTGGAGCGACTCATCAGTTTCAGTATGATGCTCGAACGATTCTAAATGTTCTCTACGTCACTCATTAGTTCACTACTTACTAAGAGAGGATTGTTTTCTATCCTCTTTTTTTTGTGATAAAAAAGCAGAAGAAAGTAATTAAAATTAAGACGATAAAACTGTAAAAAAATAGGGGATTGTTTTTATATGCATCAACTCAGTATCTAACGCACGATACTATAAGTAAATATAGTCGTATACTGCTTAATAAAACAGTATAGAAAAAAGAGAGGTTTTTTCTTGCTTGTGAGAAAAATGGTATCAACAAATATATGATAGTAGATAGTCGGTTTAGAAGAAAAAACCAGTCAAAAGCAACTTCCCAATCTTTTGCTCGCAAAGCATGATGCATTTGTAGCCAAAAATACCGATAAGGATCTCCACATAAAAGAAAAATAAAAATCATTATTTATGCAAAATATATAAATGAAGCATTGCAATGAATATACAAAAGATTCGTAGATATTGAAGTCGAAATCCACATGGAAGGTTTAAATAATCTTCAGTAAGAAGTATAATATCAG
Organism: candidate division SR1 bacterium; assembly: GCA_013333295.2. Taxonomy (GTDB): domain Bacteria; phylum Patescibacteriota; class Gracilibacteria; order Absconditabacterales; family Absconditicoccaceae; genus HOT-345. The sequence continues at coordinate 36,208 of JABCPD020000010.1, forward strand.
CAAGTATTGGATATATTGAGAATCCTAATAAGCCTATATAATTCCATTTTGAAAAAATTACTTTTTTCTGATGTTGATTATAAATAATATAACACCAAAAAATAAGAATTAAGAAACATCAGAAGAGTGCTGCTATCATTTGAATTTTATTCAAATAAATAGTTTCATTATATTTAATTATTGCTAGAAGACAAGATAAAAAAATCGGTTTTGGAAGTTTTTCTCTAAAAAAAGGGAGCTCCCTCCCCCTTCTCACCTCCGTAATCAAAATCTTTTGAAAATGAGAAGCAAAACGATATAGTTGAGTCAGATTTATTTTTTGTTATAAAAAAAGATGAAAAAAGAACAACATAATCCAGAACTAGAAAAGCAAAATATCGCTGATCAAGATACTCAGGAGCTTGAAAATATGCTTGAGCAGGCGAGTAAAGAGGCTCAGGAAGCTGAGATCTCTCCTTTGATCGCAAAGATTGCTGAACTCGAAAAGGCTTTACAAGAAAAGGAGGAAATCGCAAAAAATAGCCAAATTGCATATTTGCATCTCAAGGCTGATTTTGATATTTTGCAAAGACAAACCGATCAAAAGATTGAAAATGCCAATCGTGATGCAAAAATAAAGATTGTTAAAAAGCTGATTCCACAGTTAGAGAACCTTAGAAAATCTATGCTAAATCTCAGTGACGAACAAAAGGAAAGTACAATGGGAAAAGGACTTGTGATGATGCAAGAGGGATTTTATAAGGCGTTAGGAGAAATGGGAATTGAACCGATAGCATCGATGGGGCTAGAGCCAAATCCTCAATTTCATGAGCCAGTGAGCATGCAACCTGTAAATGATGAAGCACTGAAAGGAAAGATTGTTCAGGAGTTTGAGCAAGGATTTGTTTACAAGGAAGGAGAAGAAGTGATCGTACTTAATCCTGCGAAAGTTGTTGTAGGAAGCTAGTTTAGTATTGAGATTTGTCTTTCGATAAGTTCTTTTTGGAAGATTTCGGCTAGGGCTAGATTGACTTCAAGTGTTTGTGTAATAGAGGAGTCGTAGTGACTTTCTATTACTTTCCCTTCATATTTTGATAAAAGATATTGTACACTAGAGAGCTGATCGTAGGAATGGGTCAGCTTTATTTTTTTTGTTATTTCTTTTTCGATAATATTGAGGTGTTGGATACCTGCTTTTGTAGTTTCGGTATATGCTTGGATGAGGCCTCATACTCCCAAAAGTGTCCCACCAAAGTATCTTGTTACTACTACCAAAATTTCAAAAAGCTCAGCACCTGTGATAACTGATAAGATCGGTTTTCATGCAGTATTTGCTGGTTCTCCGTCATCTGAAGATCTTTGGTCAGTAGTGGACAGATTTCGTGATCAGAAAAGGTCTTGCTGAGCCTGAGGGGTAAGTCTCCGAGCATAGCAATTATGTGTGGCATCGTAGTATTTTTTTCTGAGAGAATCAAGTTGAGTATTGGCTTCCTCAGCGCTAGAAATAGGAAGCAAAGTAGCAAAAAATCTGGATCCTTTAATTTTGGGGATCTCAAAAAAATGGGGTTGGTTTATGGTTTTGTAGGTTAGTTTTTGCATTGTAGTTTTCTGATATGTGCAAAGATAAGTTGAAATCAGATTTCTTAATTGATTTTGAGTGCAGAGAGGATCTCGTCTTGTGGAGTTTCTGGATTGTCAATGAGTTTGATGTCTGGGGTTAGTCCAATTTTATTGATGGAGTTTTTTTGATCTGCAATGTTTCGTAGCGCGATGGTATATTTGAGTAATCCACCATTGCTTAGTGGTGAGATTTCTTGCATTGATCACTTCCCATGGCTAGTCTCTCCTATAAGGTAGGTAGTATCTGGAAAATAATATTTTAGTGTTCCGGCAAAGATTTCTGCAGCACTTGCGGTAGATTTATCGATAAGGATCAAGGTTTTGCGAAGAACAAAGTGATGATCAGATTTTTGAGCTTTTTCTTTTTGTGAAGAGTCTTTTGTTTGGAGTGTCAAGAGTGGGCTACCTTCTGAAATCATCGTTTCAAGTGCTGTCAGGACTTCATCTACGATACCTCAAGGATTCCCTCTTAGATCAAAGATATGAAACGAACAATTTTGATATTTTTGCATATGAGAAATAAAGCTCTCGGCCGCGCCTTTATCGAAATTATTGATCAGAAAGTAACATTTATCTTCTTTTTGGAGAGAATCGATCGCTGGGATCTGAATTTTGTCTCTTTGGATAGAGAAAAGATAGATCTTACCTTTTCTATCGATTTGTAGTGAGAGATGGGTTCCAATTTCACCTCTTATTTGTGAGAGAAAGAGGTCAAAATCCTGATTTTTTTGGTAGTATTTTCCATTGATAGCAATAATCAAGTCTCAAGTTTGAAGTCCTGCTTTTTGGGCAGGGGAGTTTGGGATAATTTTGCTGACTAAGGGAAGATTTTCTGGGCTGAGTTTGATGACAGCTCAGATTCCACTAATATTATTATTGAGAAGAGCGAGAAGCTTTTGAGCTTCTTTTGGTGAAAAATACGAAGTATAAGGGTCTTGAAACTTAGCAAGGTAGCCCGAGATACTTGTCTGGTCTCATGTTGGAAGCATGTGAGGATAGAGATAGGACTGTTCAAGCTTTGTTTTGATCTCTGGAAATATGGCTTGTTCTATAGGATCTGAGGATTGCAGGTTTGCCGTCGTGATACCTGGAATCAATAAGAAACCCAAAGAAAAAATCAGATTTTTGATTTTGTTTTTCATGGAAATTGAGATATGATAAAGTATCAAAAGTATATGATTCTTGAGAGAATTTACAAGTAAAACAAAAAGCCTCTCGGGTAGACGAGAGACGATTTGTCAATTAAGGATGTAAAGTATCTCAGCAACCTTTAGCAATCTAAAGATTTTTGCTAAGACTTCCGCACGAGAAGGTGAAGTGTGGTGTGAGTGATTTTTTGGTTTTTGTTTTTGCTCGTGGGTGAGGGAAATCCTCGCAACTTAGGCTGATACTTTAGTCTTGAACTCTTTTACCTCAAGACACTATAAGTATAGCTATAAATAAAAGAAAAAGCAAATTTTTGTACAAATAATTTTGAAAAAAGTCCCTTTTCTAGAAAACTAGTAAAAGGGATTTTTTGATAGATTTTACTAAGCATTACTAATGCTTAGACTGCTAGCTATTCTCTTCTTCAGAGAAGATTTTTTTCCGTTCATCAGCTCCGTAGAGAAGATGGGAAAGCTGCGAGCAGAGCTCCTGGTCCAGATGGGGAGAATTGAGAAGTTCTCCAAATTCAACCGCGTCGGGGATGTTGAAGTTTGCTAGGCTTACTTTGCCAGCAATGATATCTCGGATAAGGAGACGGAGCTGCCCATTGAGATAGGTGCTAATGCCACCATATTCTTGCCATAGCATTTCTTCTTCTGGAATGCCGATACTTGTTACGAAAGAAACCCAAAAGCGAATTTCTTTTGAAAGGATTCTTTTTTTCATAATCTTATTTTTGTTTGAATGGTTATTTTTGTATATGGTGATATATATATAATTATTTTTTCTTAAAAGTCAATATAAAGCTATTGACATTCTCTTTCCTTTATGTATTATGCTTGATGTAAAATAAATATTCTGTCTAACTCTAATAATCAATCTCTATGGAAAGGAAGAATTACCTTCCAGTGCTAACTGCTCTTGAGCAGTTTGTATCTTATGCAATGAAGTTTCGTCTTAATAGGGAGACCCCTTCAGGAGAAACTCGTGTGCATCAAATCTCAGGTATCCGTCTTGTGTATCTAGGAGGAGAGAGTTGTAGGCAAACTTTCTCTGAAGGTGAAGACCTTGGCAGTAAGCGCATTTGTGATGTTCCAGAGCTTCTCGTGACACTTTTTTATGATCGCTCTTTTGTGGAAAGGGGGAGAAAAAAGTGTAAAAAGGTGTCTAGAAGTGTAGCTACTAACTCAGTTAATCTCTCTACTCCTCAAGGTCTCATTCGAGAGCTGAAAAAGATGCTTCCTTCTTTGGTAAATGGGCTCTTTGATGAGTTTTATGCATCAAAGTTGGAGGATAGCAAGGATGCAGAAGAGGTAAAATCTGAGGTCATTGCCCTCGAAGATGACTCTTTTTCCTTGGACTGTATTGGAAAAGCTCCACAAAGCTTCTCCAAAAAAGTGCAAACACTGACTCAGGAGCTCTACCAGATTCCTTATGTCAGTGAAACCAGTTTTACTCTCGGAACTCAACGAAAGTTCTGGATCGTCGTAGATGATCGTGGGCAACGTATTATTGATAAGAGAGATATTTGCATCCTTACAAGTGCAATTTCTCTGATCAATCGCAAGAAGGTGCCGATTGACTTTTCAGATACGTTAATGACCAAGACTTTTGAAGAGATGGAACAAAAACTTCCTGAGATCAGAGAGGAAATTCAGCGTTTTCTCTTTTCTAAGGAGAGAAAGCAGCTTGAAAGTGGCATTTATCCTTTGATTTTTGCTCCTTCTGCTGTCGGGACTCTGTTTCATGAAGCATTGGCCGGTCATATGCTCTCTGGTCGCTATATTGCAGAGGGGATTTCAACTGTCTTCAAGAGTAAGATCGGCAAGCAAATTGCTACCGATGGCTTTATGGAGGCATTGAAGGGTCTAGAGATATGGGACTGTCCGAGGGATGAGGAGATGCTTGCTTCTTATCGTTATGATATGGAGGGAAGCTCTAGTCAAGATGTTCTTTTGATAGATAGAGGTAAGGTTTTAGCATATCTACATAACAAGAACTCTGCTGCGCGGCTTGGTTTGCCTAACAATGGGCATAGTCTTGCAGGAAGATTTATCGATATGGTAAGGCTAAATAATGGGGATATACCTAATGCGTATTGTCCTGAACCTCGTGTGTCTAATCTTAAGGTCGTTGGACATGATACGGTGAGCTTAGATGAAATTAAGCAAACCTGTTTTGAGCAGTTTGGATACTATTTCTGGGTAGAATCCAAGTCTGGAGCGGTTTTGGTGGATTCTGGAACCTTTGAATTACAGATCGAGTCGTTAGTAAAGGTCTATCCTGATGGCAGTAAAGAATACTTCCACGGAGGGAAGTTTTCTGCGAATCTGACGGATTTCCTTGATGCGATTGGGGTTGTTAGTGATTATTACGGGCGCTGTCAGGGCTTTTGTGGTGCTGAGAGTGGTTGGGTTCCTACTGAGGAATCGGCTCCTGCTATGGCAATCTATGGAGTCAATTGGATCCCTGATGATCTTCCAGAGCCAGATATCTTGGTAAACCTCAAGCGAGACAAGCACCCCTCAGAGGAACAAGTAGAACAAGGCTTTGAATACTAAGTCAAGTCTAAAACAAAAAAATAAAAAAGACTGAATAACGAGTGTGGTCGGCTCAAGAGAGTGGAGAGGTATTCTTCTCCACTTTTTTTCAAAGGGGGTGAAATAGTGAAGAATTTAAAAAAAATGGTCAAAGCGACCATTTTTTGTTATTTGAGGCGAATCTCTTTGATTTTTTGTTGATAGCCGATGTTGTTTAGGTGAGTGTTGATATGAGAGAGGAGCTGGGGCTTCTGTTTGAAAATTTGGATTTTTAAGTTTTGATCTGAAGTTTTGAGAAAGAGTGTTGAGAATTTAACATATCAGGTTAAAATCTGATGTTCTTCGATGATATTGTCAGGTTTTTCGGCTATTTTTAGAAATGATTTTGTGGCATTTAGTACTACAGCTCCAATCATACGAAAGCCTTGAAATTTTTGTGAGAGATTTTTGCGTGCAAGTTCAGAGAATCAAAGCATAATCGGCTTATGGTAGGATAAATGAGGTGAGTGGAGCAAAGTTTGAGAAGTTATAATGTTTCTTGGTTGGCAGGTCTCGAAGTCTTGCTCTTACCTTGTCGTTTGGATGAAGAGTATTGCTAAAATCTGCATATTGGCATGGACATTTATTGCAGTTTGGTGAGACGAGGGTACAGTTTTCTCCTAGACATTGAGAAGGGGGCTCTGGACAACCATCGCTGTCTTGTATTCCGTTGTAGTCTTCAGGAATGTTTGGGCATTCGTCGATAGGATCTGGAATTTTATCTCCATCTGCATCACAAGTTTTGATGTCTTGAGGACAAGAGAGGCAAGTTTCTCCTGGATCAGGTTTCCCATTTCAGCAGAGGTTAGTGAGAGTACATTTGAGGGAACAACTTCCTTTCCCGTTTTGTGTGCCATCATCGCATTCTTCTCCTAGAGCGCTTTCTACGATTCCATTTCAGCAAAGAGAGAAGCATCTTTGGACATCTTGAGGACAGTTTTTACAGGTTTCCCCTAGATCAATTTTCCCATTTCAACAGATGATATTACAATTTTTTACATCTTGAGGACAGTTTTTACAGGTTTCACCTGGATCAATTTTCCCATTTCAACAAGAGAGGTCACAACTTATTACATCTTGGGGGCAATTTTTACAGGTTTCTCCAGGCTCTGCTTTTCAGTTACCACAAATTGAGGTACATTCTCCTACATCCTCTGGACAGGAGAGGCAAGTTTCGCCATCATCGATTTTTCCATCTCAGCATTTAGGAGCTTGGTTTTCGCATGCATCTCAGATTCCGTTATTGTTGAGGTCAGCTTGGTCTTTGTTATAAACAAAAGGGCAGTTGTCTAGCGAACATACTCAAAAGTGTTGTTGATAGATATTGTGATTTACATTTTCTCCTGGAATGATGCTACAGTCAGGTTTTTCATACTGTATAAGACCTAGCAGGTTTGGAATACCATCTCCATCTATATCGATATCATATTTGTCAGGGACTCCTTGTTTGTCGAGATCACACTTAAGTCCTGCATACATGGTTTTTTCATCAAGAGAGATGTTGTTGAGACTAGAATGAGATGAGCTAATGATGTTTTCAGAAGTGAGTGTTATGGATCAGACTTTATATTTAGATTTTATATTAAGTGTGCCTTCTTTAGCTAGTTGATAATAAATTGTTTCTCCTGTGAGGATATTGTCTTTGCTGATACTTTCAAGAGGAGAAAACTGTAAAGTAGTTTTTGAGATATGAGAAGAAGAAAGGGGCTGAAGTCTGAGTTTTAGTGTTTTTTCATTGAGTGAGAGGAAGTAGAGATTTATGGCAAGAGGTTCGGGTTTTTGGGCGTCAGTTAGTCCTATGCTTGCAGTTGAGAAAAGGCTTTCCCCATTTTTTAATTTGGTTTTGTGAATGAGAGAATATTGTCCTGCTGCTGAATAACGGTGGTTTTCAGTCAGGTTTTTGTTTTCTTGTTTTGTAAGATCTCAAAAATCCCACTCAGTAGTTTCAATATTACTGAGGGAAAGAGAAGAAAGCCTTATTAGTGGGCTAATTTTTTGATTGAGACTATAGTTTTGAGCTGGGATTTGGAGGTGAGAATTTATAAATTTCCCATTTAACTCTCTGATATCTGTTGAAGCAAAAGTAGCGAGTTTCCCGTTTTGATATGCTTTGAGAATGATATTATTTCTTGCTCAAGAGGTCAGTGTGGTAGAAAATGTTGAAAGCTGACTTGTTGTTTGTTTTTGCTTTGTTGCAGAGTTGCTCCATTCATAGCGATCAAATGATCAGATCGCATCTGCTGAAATCGTTGCTTTATCTCAGTTGATAAGCACCTGTTTAAGGGAAAGAAAAGATGTCTGTTGTGTTTGTGGAATATATACTTGAGAGGAAACCAAATAAGTCATTCAGTTTTTTTCTGTTATTTTTGCCCTTATGGTAAAGGTGCCTGATTGTTCAAAAGTGTGGGCTGACTTTGTTCATTGTTCATGGGTTCCATCTCCAAAATCTCGTTCAATTTTTGCAGGTTGGGTTTTGCTCTGGATATGCATTTTAGCGGTATGGGGAGCTGTCTTTGAAATACTATCGATAATAAGAAAATGGTATTGGTCTTGATGTTCTTGACCAAGTGGAGTTTTATCCTCAAGTTTTTGTCCATAGAGAAGTGCAAAATTGATGTTTCAAGTATCATCTACAAATCAAATGGGGTTGCTTTCTCCGTCTCCATCAATGTCTGAATCGCAGACATCTCCTATATTATCATTATCAAGATCTGCTTGACTTGGATTGTAGTTGTAAGGGCAGTTATCTTGCGTATTTTTGATGCCATCACAGTCATAGTCTGAGTTGAATTCACATTGGGTATGAAGATGATATACTTGATAGAGCATTTGTAGAGCTTGACTAGGAGAAATAGGACTTGAAATCTGATCTGTATCTTTGTCGGTAATCACTCCTTCTTTGATAAGAAGATTCATCTGGGCTATTGGCCAAACTCCTGTTCTGATATTTGAAAAATTTCTAAAACCACATTGAGCTGTATTGAACATGCAATATTTGAGGTATAGATGGAGCTCTTGAGCTGTTTTTGCGGGTGCAGCAGAGGCGGTAGAAGTTTTTATTAGTTTGATTTCTTCGCTATCAAAGGTTCTATATTCATATCTAGAGGGATCAAGCTTTTGAAGCCAGGCTTTTATTTCTTTTCGCGGAATAGTATATTTAGGAGAAAGTCTCGTAGCAAGCAGATTTACCAGTGTCTGATAAAATTCTCCTTTGCTGACGCTTTTTTGTCCACAAAAATTTCCACTACAAACGGGTGAGGTTTGCAGGGGATATCCTCTCATATAGTTTTGTTCGCCAACATAGGCTACGCAGTAATAATAGTTTGTATTATTGTGTTTTGCACTTCCAAAGGAAATATCGCGGAAGTCTTTTCCAGGTAGGGTAGAGAAATTTTGCCAAAAGGGTTGATTAAAGTGGTTGAGAGTTGATTGAGTCGGTAATATACAGTCATGACACTCCACGGCATTGAGCAAACGCGTGAGCTGATAACGAGAGAGTTTGTCTTGGGTTTTGAGGCTTGTAGTATTGATACCAAGCGAATCAAGCTTGAGACTAAAATCCTCAAAGGTGGTTCAGCTGGATTGGGCAAAAGTGTAAGAAAATAGTGAAAAAAGGGTTAAAAAGCTTAAAATTCAGATTTTTTTCATTATTTTGATTTCTTAGGAAGTTTAAAACCGATTTTGTCAGAAAGGGGCGTTTAGCTTGCTAATTGTTTAGTGAAAAAGCTTTTTCGTTCTTCTCGAGGAGTTTTTTTAGGATCTGGAGTTTGTGCCCCAGTTAGTTCGAGTGAGGGATTCTCGATTTGGAAAGTAATTAAAGCTTCTCCTTCTGATAGGATATTATTTTCATGTGCGATAAATTTTTGGGCGTAGTCGACATTGAGAAATTTAAGCTGAAAATGGTTGAAATATGAGATCTCA
>JABCPD020000011.1 GCA_013333295.2 candidate division SR1 bacterium
ATGAATGAATGAATGAGAATTTTGAATACAATGATTAGAAGTGGGAGATGTTCTCCTTCTCAATAAAAAATATCCATGATTCGGAGGTTTTTTACTACAACATATCGCCCCAGGACCAAAAGCTACTCATGTAATCATTATAAGCAGAATTGATAAAAAAGGGAATACTTTTTTTTCTCATGCCACAGAACACTTTTTTTGAAAAGAAGAAAAGTCTGGAATCCAAATAGATGTTCCACTCATTCCCTATCTCAAGAAAAATCCAGCAAAAATTTGTATTTTAAAACCCAACAAAGAGCTCAGAGAAAAAGCAATTAAAAACCTTACTTTAAAAGAAAGTAAACAAGGAGAATATGATTATAGTGAAGCGCTATTTAGCATTTTAGCATTTCCAGATATTCAAAAAGAAAAATATAACTGTGGTTCCTACCTTGCCCATCTCTTTGAACTCAAAAATCAAAATCTAGCTTTACCAATTTTTTGGAGGTACCAAAAAGGCTTCACACGCTATAAAATTCCACGCAAAAGGAACTTTGTAGGGCTTAAAAACCTTCTTTTTCAACAAGAAAGGAGAAATCTCTCAGAATCCTCTCTTGCAAAAACAGATTAAAAAGACAGATCAAATTTGGCTTTCTTCTTTTTTTAATCTTAAGAAAAAAGAAATTCTGATTAAAAATACATTTTCAAAAAACTCCGGTCAAAATCTGGAGTTTTTTTTGGTTAATTCAACAAATTTCTTAGAGAATCCCATAAAGCAAACCTTGATTTCTTGATCCTCTTGAGTTCATAATAGCCATTATCATTATAATAAACAAGCTGATAATAATAGTTTTTGTCATGCAAAAGGGAATAATCGGTTGGATATTCATCATCTGGTAGCTGAATATCTTTTTCTTCATATTTTAAGGTTTGTGTATCAACTGGAAATGACCACACTCAATAATCAGGAACTTCAAAATAAACAAAATTCTCATCTTGATATATTCCAATAAACGACTCTGAACTATCAATCACAGTCTGTTTATTTTCAGGCTTTTTCATACCAATAAATTTTAGAGAAATCTTATGATCCTTAGTAATCACACCAAGCAATTCATTACTTGTCAAAATCTTAAAATCTGACGCTCTCTTTGTTCTAACGAGATGATAGTTTTTATCCTCTCCATAAGTCCATCTATAAATCCAATCTCTATCTGATCAAATACAATTTACATATTGTATTTTCCCATTTTGACAATAATTTTGACCTTCTGTTTTTAGATACTCGTTTCGAGCATGTTCATCCTCATTTTTATAATCCCAAAATTTCTGCGGATAAAACTCAAAACTCTTAGCATCTACTTTAAACTTATAAGGAGGCACGGCCAAATATCACGAGCTATATCCTATCGTCGCATATCTATCTTGTATTCCAATATTTCCAATCAATTGCAAATTTGGGAGATCTTCTTTTTTAAGACCAATCCAAATAGTATCTATTCTAGGATACTCAATGGAAGCACTATCAAGGAGGTAATAGTAAGTATTATCTTGAAAAACATCACTTTCCACATCATTCCCTCTCATGACTTGTAGATGAGAAGAATCTTTAAGAAATATCCTATGAAAATCCATCTTGTCATAACTTCGTCCAGAACTTACTAGTAAAGGAAAAGACAAAGCCTCATCATTAAAAGAATATCATCAAATTAATTGAAGTTCTCCATTTTGAGAACTATAGTAATCAGTTACCCAAAGTTGAACATCAAAAAGTCCTCTTGAAGTTTTTTTATTTGCAAAGGAAATCCCTAAAACAAAAATAACTACGATAAGAAGAATAAAAAAGGGAAAAAATATTTTTTTCATATTTTTCTCTAAAAAATAAATGCCCTTTAACATGAAGTCATAACTCCAAACATAAATAAACAACGTAAAGAATTTTTCTAAGACTAATGAAGTTTTTTAACATTTCCTACGAAAAAGTAATATTTCCTCCTAGATTAAATCCTGAATTTTGACTTCTATCAGACTTATTTTCTTTTTTACCTTCAGGTCTAGGTTTTCTCGGTGCTGATCCTCATTCTGACTTCATAGAAAGCGAAATCTTTTCCCTCTCCACATCTACATCAAGTACTCTCACTTCTACCGTCTGTCCAACCTTTACCACATCAATCGGATTCTGCACAAAATAATCTGCCATTTGTGACTTATGAACCAATCCATCATTATGCAATCAAACATCAACAAATGCCCCAAAATCAGTCACATTTCTCACAACCCCTTGAAGCTTCATCCCTATCTGAACATCTTTGATATCCAAAACATCAGATTTAAATACTGGCTTCTCAATTTCTTCTCTCGGATCAAGTCCTGGTCTCTGAAGTTCCTTAATGACATCTTCCATCGTCTCAAATCCAAGTTCATACTTATCACAAAAAGCTGAAATCTGACTCTCATCATAGTGAGGCATCTGGAGAGGAAGTTTCAGATTTTTTTTCTTTATTCCAAGCTCTCCTTCAAGGAAAGCATAGGTTGCTTTGTGATGATCTGGATGAATTCCTGTCGCATCAAGTGGCTCTTTTCCCTCTTTGATCCTCAAAAATCCAATCGCTTGTTCATAAGCCTTTGGACCAAGTCATTTCACTTTTTTGATCTGTTTTTTCTCCTCAAAAGCTCAGTTCTCATCTCTATAAGCTACCACATTTTTAGCTACACTAGTAGAAAGCCCCGCAATATACTGCAACAAAGTATAACTTGCTGTATTTACATCAACCCCTACTGCATTTACCACATCTTCAACCTTTTCTTCAAGTTTTTCCTTGAGGATTTTTTGATCTACATCATGCTGATATTGACCAATTCCAATTGCCTTTGGATCAATTTTTGTCAATTCTGCCAAAGGATCCTGTACCCTATGAGCAATACTAATCGCTCCTCTAATCGTCACATCCAAGTTTGGATATTCATCCTGTGCCAGTTGAGAAGCTGAATATACTGATGCTCCAGCCTCCGAAGTGATCACATACTGCACTTTGAGATTATTTTTTTTGATAAAATCAGCGACAACTTTTTCAGACTCTCTACTTGCTGTCCCATTTCCAATTACGATCAAATCAATACCATACTGCTCTACCAAGTTCAAAAGTGATTTTTCTGCTTCTGCAATTTTATTCTGAGGCTCCGTTGGATAAATAACTTCTTTTGCAAGAAATTTTCCTGTTTGATCTACAACAGCCAATTTACATCCTGTTCTAAATGCAGGATCAAATCCCAAAACTGTCAATCCCTTTACAGGAGGCGTCAAAAGCAAATTTTTCAAATTATCTCCAAAAACTCTAATTGCCGCTTCATCTGCCCATCTTTTCTTATCTGATCTAAGCTCTCTCTCAATTGATGGCAAAAGAAGCCTTGTCAATCCATCCTCTATCGCCTCATGCAAATATTCTACACTTGTGTTAACCTTTTGAGGGACAAAAAAACGAGTTGAAAATTCTGAAATCTTCGATTGAGAAAACTCAATTCCTACGGATAATTGTTTTTCTTTTTCAGCTCTTGAGACTGCCAAATATGCATAAGAAGGCATTTCTGAAAGTTTTTTATTGTAGTCTTTATAGATCTTGTACACTCCATTTTCTTCAAAAGTTTTGGTAGCTTTAGTCTGAAGTTTTGCATTTACTTCTTCAAACTGTTTGATTTCAGCTCTCAAATCTGCATGATCACTGACCGCTTCTGCGAGAATGTCCTTCGCCCCTTGAATCGCCTCAGCTCCATTTTTTACAGAAGTTTTTTCATCACCAGTGTCTTTTACAAACTTTTCTGCCTCCGCTTCAAAATCCTCTTTGCTCAGCTCTGCCTTTGCCAAAATTTGTGCAAGCGGTTCAAGCCCCTTCGCCTTTGCAATCGTCGCTTTTGTATTTTTCTTTTTCTTGAATGGTCTATACAAATCCTCTACTCTCGCCAAGGTTTCAGCTGAAAGAATCTGAAGTCTGAGCTCATCTGTCATTAACCCCTTTTCTTCGATAAGTCTAATCACATCTTGCTTCCTTGCTTCTAGATTTTTGGTATAGCTATAAAGTTCATAAAAATCACGCAATTGCTCATCACTTGCACCTTTGGTCATTTCCTTACGATAACGAGCAATAAAGGGAATTGTATTCCCCTCATCCAAAAGCTGAATAATATTCTTGATAACTCAGATTTCCATACCTGTTTTCTGATTGATAATACTGATAAGCTCCATATTCCCTCCTTTTATAAATTAAAATACAATTTTATTTATTTTCTTTTGATTCATCTCCACAAGCTACCTGAACTATCGCACCTACTGGACAACAATTTTCTGCAAGAGCAAATTGCTCCTTAGGAAGATCAGGTTTGATAACTTTTTTGCCATCTTTATTGTCAGCAAACTGCATCATTACACATACTCCACAATGAATACAATAATCATGCTTAACTTCTAATCTAGTTTCTTGCATTATTATTCCTCCTAATATAAATTATTCAACCTCCCTTTCCTTAATCAATCTATTTTCAAAACCAGAAAGTGCAGGTGAAATCTGATTTTCAGGATAGTATTTTTGCTGAGGTTTAGGCTCCTTAACCGCCTCTAGCAAAGAAGCATTATTGTCTTTTAATGAATTCTGAACCTGATTTGCAAGTCTGCTTTCTTCCTTTTTTTCCTCTTGTTTGGGCTGTAAAGTTGTATTATTTTCACTCATTTTTATTAAAAATAGAATAATAAAAATCAGATCTTACTTTACGATATTCTCTCAAAATTTCAAGTATAAAAAAAGGACCACAAGGAATACCTCTGGTCCACTGGCAGACTCAGAACCGATAGCAGCCCTTAGAATACAGAAGGCTTTAGGATATCAGATGCACACGCAACCAATAGGATTAAAGCCATTTATATCCGCAACAAATAACAAATCGGTTCCAAATCTTATTTTCTCACTTTTCATTTGGGTAAACTACTCGTTTGAGAAAGACTTATCTTGATATCACCCATACCAAAAGAAATCTGATTTTTTTGTTTTCTTTTTGTTTTACGACCTAGATATATGCATCTATGCAACAAAAACAACACTAAAATCAAATTTTCCTCTAATTTTTAGATCTCACATTTTAGAAAATCTATGATATATTCGCTCATAAAAAGTTAGCACAGCATCATATCTTGCGCAGAAGAATAGTTATGAATAGGGTTATTTGCTGATCATAAATATTTCCTCATACGAGAAAACGTGCGATACTCATTGAGCAAAAAATCTCAAAAATCTGACTCATTTACACGATTTTCTTCCAAATCTAACACAGCAAAGCTTGAGTCGATTCCCAGCTCTCCATCACAAAAAAGCTGCGAAACACAGCAACCAAAACTTGCTCCTCCCTCAACATAGTCCATTACAAATGCAAATTTTTTACCAACAGGGATATGATCATTATTTCCAATTCCATTTTCCGAGAAAAGCATATGAAGATTTTTGGTAGAAAGCCTAGTCGCATAGTGTTCCCAAACCCTAATCCCCGCTCTCAAAAGCTTTCCTTCAAACCTAAAAATATGGTCATATCTCTTATTTACATCAATCCCCGTAATAACAAGATGAATTTTAGCACATCACCACTCTGAAAAAAGAGCAAAATCAGACTTTATTTGTCCGATCAAATCATATTGTGCAGATAAAATCTCCTCAGCACTAATGCATACCAAAAACTCTGCCTCTCACCTCATATCTGAAAATAAGGTTTTCATTTCTTCCTTCTTTCAAAAAACCTGAAGGTAAACTTTACCCCCTGTTTGTTGTGCTAGTTTTTCCAAATGATGTTGTAATGATACGCTCTCCTCTAACATCTAACAAACCAAAAAATAAAAAAAACACTTATTCAAAGATATGAATTATTATCCTCTATGATTATACTAAGGCGAGTATTTTTTGTCAAAAGAAATTGATTTTTAACTTTAATTGTATAAGATCACCCATCAAAAGAATCAGTTTTTTATCTCTATACAATTTTCTATGCGAAACAGTATCACAAATTCCCTTCAATATACACGAGATAGTATGGCAACCTTTGTACACGAACAACCTCTATTGTTTATCATCATTGGACTCATTCTCATTCGATCAATCATTGCAAGCTCAATCAAAAGAAAATTCAAAAAGAAATATATCCTCCCCTACGAAAATAAAGTCAATACGGAAAACCAACATTTTTATATCAAATACTTCAAAAAAGTACATAGCATCAATTCAATTGGAATCTTAATCATACTTGCACTTATTCTAATCTATATTCTCACAAAAGTACAAGTCATTGGAAGCGTTCTGGCAGTATGAGTCGGTGCTGTAATTTTGACTTTTCAGACTTTTGTCGTAGCTTTTTTGATGTATTTTGTTTTAACAAAAAAATATCAAGTTGGAGATCATATCAAAGTCCGCATAGATGGACAAGATTATCAGGGAGAGATCCTTGACATTAGCGCTTTTTATATCTGAATTGCTGGGAAAAACGAATACGGAGAAAGTAAAGACCAATATTACCATATCCCCAACAATCAGCTCCGATTAAATCCTATCAATAAACTAAACCTCTCTCACGATAATTATACAAAAGAATCTATCATAATTCCCTATTCCAATACAGAGTTCACTCTGCCATTTGACGAGACCGTTAAGGAAATTCAAAAATTTCTCAATAATTATCTCCCTCTAAGAGCAGCTTCACAAGTAGGAAACTACAAAACCTACATCGGGAAAAGATATAAAATGAGTTTTACCTACCAAGATGGGAAAACCCATATTTGGATTGGATTTCTAACAAGAAGAAAAGATGAAGAATCCAAAATGTATACTATTCTTGCCTTTATCGAAGAATTAAAGAAAAAATAATACCCCCCCTTAACATGAAGAAAACCGATATCTCAAATCAGGTTTTCTTTTTTTACAATTTTTTTACAAATAGAGAAAAGGGGACTAGCCTGGTAAATAACCTGACTAATCCCCTTACCCTCACTAGAGGAAACTAACTTCTCATTACAACCCAACACAAAATTGTAAATCTCTAGTGAGAACATACTCGCCTAACACATAGTTAGAACCTAGAATATATTTATTTGACATAAAATGTCAAGACTTTTTTTATTTCTAATGGATCAAAAGATTACTCACCACTAACTTCCTTGATCTGATCACGAATAATAGCTGCTTTTTCGAATTCCCAAGCCTTGATGGCATTATCCAGCTGAATTTTAAGATCCTTGAGTATAATTTCTCTTTCAGCTTTGGTAGCTTTCTTGAGTTTTTTTACCTTTCATCTTGATAAAGAACCAAAATCCTGATTCAGATTTAAATCTGTTTTTACACTCTCAAGATTTTTGATATTGGATAGTGCAACCGAGGGCGTAATACCATGTTCTTGATTAAACTTTTGCTGAATATCACGACGACGATAGGTCTCTCGCAAAGATTTGATCATTGACTCGGTAAAAGCATCAGCATATAATATCACTTCACTATTAGGATTTCTCGCAGCACGCCCAATAATCTGAATAAGAGAAGTCGTTGATCTCAAAAACCCCTCTTTGTCTGCATCCAATACTCATATCAAAGTCACCTCAGGCAGATCGATCCCCTCTCTAAGCAAATTTACTCCCACAATAATATCAATTTCTCCAGTTCTAAGCTTATTGATAATTTCCCAACGATCAATCGTTGCTATCTCACTATGAAGATAAAAAGCCTTGAACCCCTGAGCCACAAGAAAATTGGTTACTTCTTCAGAGGATTTTTTAGTCAAAGTTACCAGGAGAATTTTCCCATTTTTATTGATATGCTCTCTAATTTTCCCAAGCAAATGCTCCAAAAAAGCCGGAGCTTTTTGCCCCCTCAAAATATCAACATCAGACTGCAAATAGGTAGAAAGTAAGCTTTCTGGCATAACAAAAAAAGAAAATAAATCTGACTTCCAGTCTAATGATTCCTCCCCAGAAAACAAGACAAAAAACATTGACCTTATTTATACAGAATTACTCATCTCATTTTCCCCTTGTATTAAAAATTTAAAAAGATATACTAAGCATGTTTTTATTCTTTATTGTTTGATATTATGAAAAAAACACTCGTACTCTCTACACTTTTGATTGGAGCTGCAGCTCTAACAGGATGTGGGCTACAAACTAACAACGAAATTCTCTCTGGAGAAGACACTCTTGTTCAAAATACAGACACAACACAAATCACAAATCCAGCAAGCGAATACTGCATTTCTCAAGGAGGAACCAGTGAAATCAGAAAAGATAAAGATGGCGCTGAATTTGGAGTTTGCAAGCTTGCAAATGGAGAAGAAAGAGAAGAATGGAGTCTCTATAGAGAATCTGAATATGTAGGACTTTCTCTTGCAGATGCAGAAGCCAAAGCAAAAGAAAACGGAGTAGAATTCCGTATCGCAGAACAAGATGGAGAAGCTAAGGCATTAACTATGGATCTTAGACCAGGTCGCGTAAACGCAATGGTTAACAGCGGTGTAGTAACGTCAGTGGTTATTGAATAAAGTACAAACACTAAAAAAAAGAGAACTCTGATTCAAGTCAGGATTCTCTTTTTTTATTCTTTCCCTTGCATTCAATAGGCAGAAAAATAGACTAAAATCATACTTTTTGTTTAAGGATAATCTTTTAAAATCCAAAGAAAAATCTATGAAAAAAACACAACTTATACCAATTATCTGCCTACTAAGCGCAATAGCAAGCTTACTAATAATACTTTGAAGTAAAGAAAAAACAGCTCCCGAACTATCACCTACTGGGGACAATAGCGTAATTTCAGATGAAACCTCACTCCCCACCAATCCTGCATCTGCATACTGTATTGAGCAGTGAGGAAGCTTGGTTCGTACCTCTCTTCCAGAATGAGATGAATACCTAAACTGCAAACTTCCATCTGGAGAAGAAGTTGAAGAAAATAAATTCTACAATTCAGCACCCTACCTATGAAAAACACTTGAAGAAGCAGAAACTATCGCTAGAGAAAAAAGAAACTCACTTCGCATTATCGAACAAGACGGAGAAACTCTCGAAACCACAGCAGATTATGTTCCATGACGTATAAACATAACCCTTACAAACTGAATCATAACCTCAGCTTTTGAAGAGTAATTATCAAAATCCCCCTACTAAAAAAGTAATACCTCATTTCTAGCTGATCTCAAAATTTTACCCCAAAAAAACAACAAAAAATATGAAACATCCTTTTACCAAGTTTGAAAATTACTGCAAACTAGCATTACTAGCCTCTGCTCGTATTGCCAAGCTTGAAAATCACAATATTATCACAGCTGATGATGTATTCCTCGGGATTATGATGATCTTTATGGAAAATCATTTAGAAGATAGTTTCCGTGCTCTAATAGGTATCCATGAAAATAAAAAACTTGATGCCCATCTTGAAACACTAGAGAACAAGGCTTTAGATTATGAATTCATCCACATAGATCAAATAGAGCCAGATCATTACCATTTTCAAGAAGAAATCCAAACCTTGCTACAACCCTATATTGATCATCCATCAAAAAACCTCGATCTCCAATATCTTCTAAAAGGAGTTCTTCCTTACCTTTCTAGTGAGACAAAAGCGCTGTTAAAAACTAAAAAAACAAACTATTCTAAAATCATTGATACAACAGATAAACTCAACCAAATCCCTATCATCAAGGAGCTCTGATTTATCAACTTTCTTGACACTCTAGACGAAATGCTTAAACAACTTAATTTAGATTATTCTCAACTTGAAAACATGCAAATCAAAATCTGAACCAGCGAAGATCTCAATGCACTTTTCAATTCCTTAGAAGAAAAAATCTCACAAACCTCCAGCTCTATGGAAAGCGAAATCGTTGAAAAATCTGAATCAGACAAAAAATCTGACCAAAGCTCTGTTTCCACCTCCGATCCAAAAGGAAAAAAGAAAGAAGATAAAAAGCTTACCATCGAATATTTTGGGACAGACCTTACCAAAGAAGCTAAAGATGGTTATCTTGACCCCATTATCTGAAGAGAAAAAGAAATAGATCAAGTAATCTATACACTTCTCAGGAAAAGTAAAAACAACCCTCTTCTTATATGAGAGGCTGGAGTTGGAAAAACGGCAATCGTAGAAGGCCTTGTTCAAAGGATCAACATGGGGAAAGTCCCAGAAAAACTAATTGGGAAAAGAGTTTTTCTATTGGATATGGGAACTCTTGTGGCAGGGACAAAATACAGAGGAGAATTTGAATCGAGAATAAAATCTATCCTAGAAGAAGCAACCGATCCGACCAATAATATCATCCTATTTATCGATGAGCTCCATACTATCATCGGAGCTGGAGGGCAAGATCAAAATGATGCTGCACAAATGCTAAAGCCACTCCTCTCCAGAGGAAAAATTAAACTTATTGGAGCGACTACTTTTGATGAATATCAAAAATATATCGAAAAAGATGCCGCTCTCAAAAGAAGATTTCAAGAAATTGTTGTAGAAGAGCCATCTTTAGAGACAACAAAACAAATTATCCTAGGATTAAAACAAATTTACGAAGATTTTCACGGAATTGCACTCTCTGAAGAAGCAATTGATGCCGCAATTCATCTCAGTAAGAGATACATTCTCAATAAGCAACTTCCAGACAAAGCACTCGATATCATCGATGAAGCCTCTGCTCGTAAATCTACTATGCAACAAAAACTCGACAACGATGATAGCTACAAAAAACAAGAGAAAAAAATAGAAAAAATCCAGCAACAAATTGAGGATGCCATCGAAAATCAGGATTATTTTTCTGCTGCTGAACTCAAATCTCAAGAAGAAGAGCTCAAAAAAGAACTGCAAAAAATCCGCTCAAATAAAAACATCCCAATAAACCTGAGATCAGTAATTACCCCTGAAGATATTGGAAAGGTTCTAGCAGACAAGACGTGAATTCCTACAAATATCGTAAATGAAGATGAGATCACAAAACTCAAAAGACTCGATAGCGACCTCAAAACACAAATCATCGGACAGGATGAAGCCGTAGATAGTATTGTAAAAACCCTTATTAGAAGTAGACTTTCTGTAATCAGAAAAAACAAACCTATCGGATCATTTCTTTTTCTTGGACCGTCTGGTGTCGGTAAAACCTACCTTGCAAAACTCATTGCAAAAACCTACTTTGGAGATGAAAGTGCAATGATCAGATTTGATATGTCTGAATTTATGGAAAAATTCTCTGTATCTAAGCTCATTGGTTCTCCTGCTGGATATGTGGGATACGATGAAGGTGGAGGGCTAACTGAAGCAGTTAAGAGAAAACCATATGCGGTAGTGCTCCTAGATGAGATTGAAAAAGCCTCTCCAGATGTGCTCAATATTCTCCTTCAGATCCTTGATGAAGGACAGCTCAAAGACTCAAAAGGTCGCCGAGTTGATTTCAAAAACACGATTATCATTATGACTTCCAATATTGGAACAGAAGAGTTTAGTAAGAAAAAGTCTTCAATCTGATTTGATACTGGTTCATCTCAAGACATGGAAAACAAACTCCATGAAGACATCAAAACAAGAGTCCTTGAGGATCTCAAAAACTACCTTACTCCTGAACTTTCCAATAGAATTGATCACAAAATCGTCTTTAGAGCATTGACAAAAAAAGATCTCACCGATATTTTCAATCAGAAACTCAAAACATTCCTTGCTGCTCGAAAAACAAACGAAAAAGTGAAACTTCCAAAATTTACAAAAACTGAGATCGAAAAAATCATTGATAAAATCTATGATCCTCAATTCTGAGCAAGACCAGTTGAAAGATATATCAATGATGAAATCGAAGCTCAAATCATCAATAGTTTATTAAAATAATATCAAAATATTAGAAAAAGAGATTGGAGAGAATAACTCCTCTCTTTTTTTTCATTTTATTGATCTTTTCCTTTTCTTTTTAAGGCAAATAACTATACTCAAAAAGATTGTTTTAGACACAAAAATATCAAAAAATGTCAGCTCATAAACTCGTAATCAAAGATGCTCTCTGGCAATTATTTGGGAGAATTATCAGTGCACTCTTTGGCTTTGTAATAACAAAAATTATCTCTTCCTACCTTGGACCACTCAGATACGGAGATTATGGGACAATTTTTAGATTTTTTGCATGGTGGACGGCTTTAGTCGATTTTTGAATTTATGTACTCGCGGTAAAAAGACTCGGAACAATAAAAGCCGAATCAGAAGAAAACCAAGATCAAAAATCTGATTTTCCAGCTAATTCTCCTTTAGGAGTAGAATATGGTAAATTTGTTGGAACAAGAATTTTCTTAATAGGAGTAATCTATACTCTAGCAATTATCGTTGCATACCTAATCCCAGCATATACGAGCAATCCATTCATCATACGAGGACTACCATTTGCGATGTGTTATTCGGCAAGTAATATGTATGCAGGAATCCAACAGCTCCCACTCCAAATTTTTCGAAAGATGAAAAGACTGACTCGATCGTTGATTATCGCAAGACTTTCACAGTTAGTTGTACTTTTACCAGTGGTTTATTACTTTTTCTCAGAAGTAGACTTCACAACTAATCAGGCTCCAACAG